>JAEUVS010000103.1 GCA_016786745.1 Chitinophagaceae bacterium
ACCCAACTTTTGCATAGCAATTGTCATCTGCGGATAGTCGCTCACATCTTTTATTTCGTGCGGCAGTTCCGGGCCACCATCAAAATCGGAACCCAATGCAATATGATCCTCACCGACGAGATTCACCCCGTAATCAATTACTTTCGCGAGTTGATCAACATGCATCCAATACTCATCGGGAATAGTACCGCGGAAATTTAATGGAACCGTTTCCGCAAGTTCCTTATCTACATCCTCAATCGTGTGCGAGGTATCCTGCGAGTTAAAAATTCTCGGCGTTGAAGGTTGAGGAACTGGCTGCGTTAACACCGGGTTATTCGGTTTCTGCCATTCCCAATATTTCGGATTGTTGAACAAACTACCAAAATGAATACCGATCACTCCACCTTTTCCAGCAATTGCCTTCGCGGCTTCATCAGTTATGCAACGCGGATGATCAACTATTTTGTGAAATCCACCATGACTGTAAATTACAGGGTGCCGGCTCGCCACCGCTGATTGTATAATCGCATCGTCGGAGGCGTGCGCCACATTAATCACCATACCAAGATCATTCATTTCCTTTATTACCGCTCTTCCATGATCGTTGATGCCGCCCCAGGTGTACACATCATTACAGGCATCTATAAACGCATTTGTTGTATTGTGTGCAGTAAGTTGCATAGAACGAAGGCCAAGCTTGTACAACGCACGCAACAAATCGAGATCGCCATGCAGATCGTATCCACCTTCCAGGTCAAGAAAAGCGGCCATCTTTCCTTTCCTGTTTATGCGTTGAATATCCGAAGCGGTGAGTGCCAGCTCGATCACCGAATTATTCTTCCTGACCTGATCAAGCGCAAGATTCACCACACGAAATGTATTTTTTATTTCAAACCTTCCGGGGTAATAATTTTCAGGAGTGTATACCGAAAAAAACATCGCATCCACGCCGCCTTCCTTAGCTCGCGGAAGATCGAAGTTGCCATCGGAGTAGCGCTGTCCGATATCAGTTTTCATCAACAACTCGCGGGTCATCACGTGTGTGTGTCCATCCATTACAAACGCATCCCTATGCAGGTCAAACACCGGCTCGTTGTTAGCAACAGGCTCAGCCAACAATGATGGCATGGAAGATACGGTTGCGCCTATCGGCAAAAGTGTCAGGCTCTTTATAAGTTGTCTACGTTTCATCAATCTGTTTATTTGTCAAATCCTATGATGCAAAACCACGAATATAAGGTACGTTAGGTGGACGCTCGCCCGTGCTGAATTGCGCTCCGCGTGTTGAGCGGTATTTTATATTCATGAAAGGCGTTTCGATGCGGCGCCCTAACGGTGAAAAACGACCATTCTCCCAATTCGATTCCATGTTATAGGCTACAATACCTGTAGAGAGGAGAAGCCGCTCCGCATTAAATGGTTCTTTTTTCGTCACCATCGTTTCGGTGATCCAGTGTGGCTGCGAGTTGGATGCATGATATTGAGAGAATGGACCGGGCCATCCAAGCATGGAAATAATCGTAGGATCCTTTTGGCCTTCAATTTCACCGGCGTACGTCCAGCCAACATCTTCGCCTGAAAATACCGCTGCCTTCGTTCCATCATTATATTCAACAATGCATACGTTGGGTCTGTCAATTTGCTGAAAGTGCCCTGGCTTCAGTTCAAACCTTTTTCTTACCGACTCGAGCAAATTTGCAGCCCACGGATTTTGTTCGGTCCATCTCCATGTTTCGGGACCCCGTATGCATTGCACCGATTTTACGCCCGTTTCACCACCTTTGCGTCGCTCCACGAATGCCTGCAGCACATCCACACAATGAAATAGCGCTCCCTCATCCTCGGCGCCGCCGACCACGATAGACGTTTTTACCGGAGTGTCAATATCCAGTTCTATTTCCGGCTTGCGATAATAAACGGGGATAGATGAACCGCCGGTAAGTGCGAAATTCAGCTCACGCGATTTGTCGAACATCCATTTGGCCTCATCCCAATTGTAGGAGAGATGTTTGTCGTTAAAGACGGGCACCGATCGTTTACTTTTTTCAAACACGCGGATGACCTGTTGGTAAATCCACCAGCGGGGCAGCATCCACTGTCCTTTGAGGTTGGTTGGATATTCGCCATGTTCGGCAACTATCACTACACCGTCCACTGCAAGTTCTTTCCCTCCAAGTGTTACTGCTTCGTCCACTGTTTTGAAAATGGGAATGTTTTTCGCG
Organism: Chitinophagaceae bacterium; assembly: GCA_016786745.1. GTDB lineage: Bacteria > Bacteroidota > Bacteroidia > Chitinophagales > Chitinophagaceae > Flavitalea. The sequence goes on from JAEUVS010000103.1 coordinate 2,205, forward strand.
TTGCATATTTTCTGACCGAGCAAACTCGTTTCGTGCTGGTGGATGTAAACAGATACAACATCCACGCGTGAAGGAGTATGTGCACCCTGCCACCAATAGCCGTCAAGCAATTTTGTTATGATCCAATCTGCATGCGATCTCGTTGCTCCCCAGTAGCTAACGAGACAGGCGATGCGCGGCCGTTTTTGTGCGGGTTGCGCAACAGCATCAGAAGAGATGCCTGTTAGTGTTGCGAGGCCGGCCATACTGGTCATTCCGAGCATTTCACGGCGGGTAAAGATTGGCTTCGTCATTTTTTCTCTAATTTACGCACCTTACCGCTATAAAAGCCCTCTATGCTGAAACACCTTTATCTCACGCACGCAGTTGTGCTACTTGTGATTTCTTCTTTTGCACAATTTAAACCGGGCCAAACGTTTCGTGATTGTGCTGACTGTCCGGAGATGGTGGTGATCCCTGCGGGCAGCTTCACGATGGGTACTCCTGCGAGTGAAGTGGAGAAAGATCCTTTCGGTGAAACCCGGTTACAACTTGAAGGTTCGCAACGGGTAGTAAATGTTCAACAATTTGCAGTAGGGAAATTTGATATCACACGGGGACAGTGGGCTGCATTTGTATCAGCTACAAAAAGGCCTACGTCCATGGGATGTCATTGGAGTTTCCTGCCTGCGGCCCCCGGCAGTAAGCCATGGGAGTCGAACCCGGAAGCGAATTGGAAAAATCTCGGTTTTTTGCAAGACGACAATCATCCCGTTGTCTGCGTCACCTGGAACGATGCACAGGATTATGTTCAATGGTTGAGCCGGAAAACCGGAGGTGATTACCGTTTGCTGTCAGAAGCTGAATGGGAATACGCGGCAAGAGCCGGAACATCAACTGCATATCCGTGGGGTTCAGTGGCGAGTCACGACTATGCGAATTACGGCACGGATACTGTTGCCGGCGTCGGTCTTGCATCGGGACGTGACGCGTGGGTAGCTACATCACCTGTTGGTTCTTTTCCACCTAATCAGTTCGGTCTTTATGATATGCATGGCAACGCGATGCAGTGGGTGGAGGATTGTTTTTCACCAACGTATGCCGGGTTGCCCACTGATGGTTCTCCTTATAAAACTTCGATTGCGTTAAAGGATCAGCCGGAGCGATTCGCATGGATGAATGGAGAAAATTCATGTTCATACAGGTTATGTCGCGGTGGCGATGCGTGGAATCCTCCTGTAATGATTCGTTCTGCCTCGCGCAATTTTGCTCCAGGTAGGGGAGCCACGCTTGAAAATTATCGAAGCGCAGGTTTAACTTTTCGTGTGGCAAAAAATCTTCCATGAAGTAGAAGTGATTTTCCCGATCAGTATTATTACAAGAGTCGAAAATGCTTTCACATACTTTTGTGAGTTCATTTTATCTTTGAACGTATCAATAGGAATATGGCAAACGTGGTAGCGCTATGTGGCAGTTTAAGTAAAAAATCTGCCAATCGTCAGCGCTGGCGGACATTTGAAAGACGAACAAACGAAGTTGCAACTATTGAGTCTCATCAAATCGTTGAATGAGAAGATGATACTTAAGTAATAGCCGTTTTGTTATCAAACCTGGTACTTATCGTATAATAGATAACGTATATTTTATACGCTTAAACTTACCACGAACTCTTCCATAATCTCTCTAAATAAAAATTTATGAAACGGAGTTCATTTCTGAAATTCAGTATATCACTGGGATCAGTATTGTATGCGCCAATCGCAACGTACGCTCACTACATGAGAGAAAAGAAAGGTTTTAAAGTAGGAGCCGGGAAGGATAGGAATGATAAAAGTATTTCAATATTTGACGGCGACACATTCTACACAAAAGTCTCGGGCAAAGATACCGATGGCGACTTGTACGTTTTTGAATCAACCCGTTCAAAAGAAGGTGGACCTATTTTGCATACACACTATGCGCGGTCCGCGCGGCATACCGCATACGTTCGCTAAAGTAGGAAAGGTAGCTTCGCGCCTTGTAATTGGTTTTCAGCCGGCGGGTAAAATGGAAGAATATTTCGAAAAAATAAGTTCAGGTGTTGCAAAAAATATGACGAAGGCCGAGCGCGATCAACTGAGAAAGGATCATGGATTTGAAAAGGTAGGGCCTCCGGTTAATCAGTTGAAGCAATAGATAACCGGAACAAAAGAATTTTTAAGCTCAGTTTGCGGGTAACTCGGTAAGCACAATCGGTTCGCCGTCGGTGACTACGATAGTATGCTCATGCTGCGCCATAAAACCTCCCCTGTTGCCGATGAGTGTCCATCCGTCGCGGGAAGTATTGACGCTGGTAGATAAAGTAGAAATAAAAGTTTCGATAGCCACTACGTCATTTTTTCTGAACCTTCGCCTGTCGAACCGGTCCCGGTAGTTTAACAGATCGTGAGGAGGTTCGTGAAGGGCGCGGCCAATACCATGACCACCGAGATTCCTGATTACTTTAAAGCCTTTTTGCTTTGCCTGCGTTTCCATTAGCTGTCCGATCCCGGCGATAAGCACTCCGCCTTTGATTTTCTTTATTGCTTTCTGCAGAATTTCTTCCGATGTATCTACAAGTTCCTGGTGTTGATAAACGTCGTTGCCTAACACAAAAGAACTTCCGTTGTCGGACCAGAAGCCATCCAACTCAGCTGATACATCTATGTTTATCAAATCCCCTTCTTCTAATTCGCGGTTCGAAGGAATGCCGTGGCAAAATTCATTGTTTATGCTTATACATGTATGGCCAGGAAAGCCGTATGTCAACTTCGGAGCCGACTTTGCACCGAATTCCTCCAATACTGCAGCGCCGTAGTTATCGAGTTCCATTGTTGTCATTCCAACTTTGGCATACGCAATCATTTGTTGCAGGGTAATGGCAACTGCTTCACTCACTTTCTTCATTCCAACCAGTTCCGATTCTTTAGAGATGGACATGTTGTTTATTTATTGGAAGTTAGATGAAAATTGTCTATTACTGTTCGACATTAAGGTCATCAAAGAAAACCTACCACTTCTTCCTTTAAATATTTTAACTTCAGAGCAGCACCATGCTGGCTATCCTCGGCTTCCTGACGATTTCCGTTTTCCTGTTGCTCGTTATCACGAAGCGACTTTCAGTTTTGTTATCACTCATCATCGTACCAGTAGTATTTGCCCTTATAGGAAGCGTGTCAATCGTGCAACTCGGCGACATTGCCCTCAAGGGCCTCATCCAGGTTGCTCCAACCGGTGTGCTTCTCATTTTCGCGGTGCTTTACTTTTCCCTCATGATCGACGCTGGATTATTTGACCCCGTTATCAGCGGCGTTATTCGCATCGCCAAAGGCGATCCACTAAAAATTGCCATCGGCACAGCGCTCCTCACCATGCTCGTGCACATGGATGGTGATGGAACCGCAACTTTTATGATCACCATCTCTGCTTTACTTCCCATCTACAAAAAGTTAGGAATGAATCGCCTGCTCCTTCCATGCATCGTTGCATTAAGCGCAGGTGTCATGCACCTTGTACCATGGTCAGGAACAATGGCGCGGGCAATGAACGTAATGAACACCGACGCGCGGCAATTACTCGTTCCTGTTTTACCGTCTATGTTTGCCGGCATCATATGGGTATTGCTTGTTTCATACTATTTAGGACGACAGGAACGAAAACGTATCGGAATCATCGCGATCGACTACAATCATCAGCACGAACTGTCGCAGGAGCAAAAATCTACACGACGGCCCAAATTATTATGGTTTAATGTTGCTCTTACAATCGTATTAATCGTATCGCTGGTAACCGCATTATTTCCTTCACCCATCATATTCATATTTGCGTTCTCAATCGCACTATTGATCAACTACCCTTCACAAAAAGAACAAAAGAAAAGGTTGATGGCGCACGCGGCTAACGCTTTTTCAGTATCGCTGATGATTTTCTCTGCCGGTATTTTCTCCGGCATACTTACAGGATCGGGCATGATCGACCATATGGCCTCCTCTACTGTAAATTTACTTCCAAAGCAACATTCAAACTGGCTGCCCGCTATTGTCGGAGTAACGAGTATGCCACTCAGCCTGGCATTTACACCAGACGCCTACTATTTTGGTGTATTACCGGTTTTAAAAACAGCCATGACACACTTCGGACATGACGCCATCGAAGTAGGTCGCGCGGCAATATTGGGACAGATGACAGTAGGGTTTCCGCTGAGTCCATTAACGGCCTCCACTTTCGTGCTCGTCGGTTTATCGGAAGTGGAACTCGCCGATCATCAAAAATTTACATTTAAATGGGCATTCGGAACTTCGATAATTATGACACTGGTTTCACTGCTAACAGGCGCCATTCATCTTTAAATTGCAGTAATGAAAAATTCGGTTCGCATCGGTTGTGGCGCCGGCTTCTCGGGCGACAGGCTGGAACCTGCGATCGTGCTTGTTGAAAAGGGCAGGCTCGACTACCTGGTGCTTGAGTGCCTCGCGGAACGCACAATTGCACTTGCGCAGAAAAGAAAGGCGAATGATCCCACCAAAGGCTATGACCCCCTATTAGAAAGACGTGTTGAAAAGCTACTTCCGCTGCTAAAACAAAACAGCGTAAAACTCATAACAAATATGGGCGCTGCTAATCCAATGTCAGCAGCGGAGAAAATTATTGGACTCGCTAACAAAATGCAAATCGATCTAACCGTCGCGGCTGTATTGGGGGATGATGTTTTTCATTTAATAACAGGAAACGAAATATCGACAGAAACGAATAGCCGATTAGCGGATTCAGGCGAACTGATTTCTGCCAATGCATATCTTGGTGCAGATGCAATATTGCCGGCCCTCGAAGCCGGCGCTGATATCATAATCACTGGCCGTGTAGCTGATCCATCGCTTTTTGTTGCACCGCTTGTACATGAATTTGGATGGGATATGAACAATGCAAACATAATTGCTAAAGCAACCATCGTTGGACATTTGATGGAATGTGCCGGGCAAATAACCGGCGGATACTTCGCGGACCCGGTAGATAAACCTGTTCGGGATATGGAGAATTTGGGCCACCCGGTTGCCGAAGTGTTTTCGGATGGAACTTCTTTAATCACCAAAGTGGAAGGAACCGGCGGTGTTATCAATCTTGCAACGGTAAAAGAACAATTGTTGTACGAAGTGACCAATCCAAAAGAATATATCACTCCTGATGTAGTGACCGACTTCACGACGGTTTTCCTTAAAGCAAATGGAAAAGATTGCGTTCACGTGTCCGGAGGAAATGGAGTCAAACAGCCAGGCACTCTTAAAGTAAGTGTCGGGTATAAAGCGGGCTTCATGGGTGAGGGCGAGATTAGCTACGCCGGTCATCACGCTTACGAACGAGCACAACTTGCGGGAAAAACTATAAGCAGGAGAATAAAAAACCTGTTTACGGGTTTTCGGATAGATTTTATCGGGGGCAATAATACTGGTGAAGTGCGTCTTCGCGTCGCGGGAAGAACGCCATTGCAGAAAACAGCTGAGCAAATAGGAGAGGAAGTAGAAGCATTGTACACTAACGGACCGGCGGGTGGCGGTGGGGTCAGGAAATATGTGACCGAAGTAATCGGAATTGTTTCGACACTTATTGACAGGAACCTGGTTAAAAGTTCTATTGAACTTGAAAAAACATGAAACTTTACGAAATAGCGCACAGCCGGGCAGGTGACAAGGGGAACACGCTTACCTTATCACTCATCCCTTACGACGAAAAGGATTACGCAATGTTGTGTGAACAAGTCACGGCGGAAAAAGTTAAGGCTCATCTATTACATTTTGTGAAGGGTGAAGTGATACGTTATGAAATGCCAAACATTTCATCGTTATTATTTGTTTGCCACGACGCGCTATCAGGAGGCGTGACGATTTCCCTCGCCCTCGATGCTCACGGGAAAACGCTCAGCTACGTTTTTCTTGAGATGGAAATAGATATTAACTGAATAAAAAAGCCCCGCATTATGCAGGGGCTTTTTTCTCATTATTAATGAACGTGCTTCGACATCTCGTGGTGTTCTTTTGTAAAACTAACCACAGGAAAGGTTTTTGTTGTATACGAGGAACTGTTCTCCCTGATATAAATATTCTGATCGACATTTATGCCTGTAAAAACCTGCACCGTTTTACTTCCCGGCCATATAATCTCAAGTTTTTTAATAATTTCCGCTTTGCCTACACCGATGCTCTGCATCAATGGATTTGAACCGAAACTTCCGCCTGAATTAACTTCCCTGTATAGCATCCGCGTTTTACCGTTTTCCTCTATGGTCAGCCTGAGTTTGGCCCCGATTGCAGCTTTGTTCGCCAAAATTCCTTCGAGCGATATTTTAATCCAATGATTGTCCGCCTGTCCGGGATTTATAAACAATGAATTCGCATAAGCATCTCCATCAAATGCGCCACCCATTTCGATATGTATATCCTGGTCGCCATCGTTGTCGAGATCTGCGAATGACACAGCATGTCCTTTTTGAAGATTGCCCACACGCGCCGATGTGGTTACGTCCACAAACGAGGAACCCTCGATGTTCAGGTACATTTTGTTGGGCACCAAAGATTGATAAAGCGGGTTTCCGCTGCCAAGGTAAAAATCGAGGTAACCATCATTATTTATGTCACCGAAATTGCCGCCCATAGCGAAAACGGTTTTGTCGAACCCGACTTTATCCGACACATCTTCAAAGGTGCCATCGTGTTTGTTTCGGAAAAGGAAAACTTCCCCGCTTTTTTCCATTGGCATATCAAGGGCCTCCTGCGCCGCATACCACGCGAGTGATTTTTGAAATTCGTAGCCACAGGAAAGTATGTCCAGCCAACCATCATTGTCATAATCCCAAAACCATGATGTAAACACCCGGGTTATATTTGTATTCAGGCCCGCCTGGTCGGACACATCCGTAAAACGGATCGGGCCATTTACTTCGGTTTCATTCTTCAGCAGTATTTTATTACCGTCCAATGTAGCGAGGTAAAGGTCTGGTTTGTCATCATTGTTATAATCTCCGGATGTAACGCCTTTAACGTAAAGTGTATAATCGCAGCCGGCTGCTTTTGCTATTTCGAAAAAGGTTCCGTTTTTATTATTCACATACAATTCGCAGGGATACGAGTTTACACCTTCAGTTGTTTCATTGCCAATAAACAGGTCGAGCCACCCATCGCCGTTAAAATCTGCCCAGGTAGCGGTTTGAGTGGGCCGGAAGCTAAGAATTCCGGCTTCAACGGTAACATCTGTAAATGTGCCGTCGCCATTGTTTCTCAATAAAGAATTCGGCTGTTCACCATAGTTGGCCAGCCAGGCGCCCCGCAACACAAAAATGTCCTTCAACCCATCGTTGTTATAATCATTCTGCAAAAGATTCAATCCACCTGTGAATGCTCCAAGGCCCGATTGCAGCGATACATCTTTAAAAGTTCCGTCTCCATTATTCTGGTGATAGAGCATCGGTTCCTTCAGGTGAATACTGCTCGTGATAATGTCGGGATGACCATCGTTGTTAAAGTCGTCGATGATACTTCCTCCTGCAAGGTTATTGACGTTTAACCCGGTTTGCATCGACATATCTTCGAATGGCTTAACGGTTACGGCTGAAGGCTTATCCAAATCCGGTATCAGGAATTTTTTAGGAACCGAACGAGGGTAACCACCGATAGCCATATATGCGATGTTTAACAGCCATCTCGATTCAACATCGGATGGATTTTGTTCCAGCAATTGCTCGTACAGGACGATCGCCTTGCGCGATCCGTTTTTATAATTTTGAATACCGCGTCCTGCGATAGGAAAAATGCATGATTCGCCGGAGTGATCCAGTATGCAATTGGTTTTTTCTCCTTCCCTGAGGTATGCAAGGGCCAGGCTGCGTCGTGCGAGCTGGATGGGCGCCTCGCCAAACTCTTCAACTCTTTTCAATAAAAACTGCCCGAATTTAACGGCTTCTTTTTCATCGCCATTTTCAAGAAGCGCATTCATTGTAAGAAACGCCCATTTTGTTGAATCATGAATGTGTGCCGATGTTTCAAACGATTTGCTGAAAAAATTCAGTCTGGTGCCCGATGCAAAAGGATTGTGTGGAACATCGTTCTGCGTGTAAATTTTTGCGAGAAGGTCAGTCATTTTTTTATTGCTCTCTGCAAACTGACTCATGCAGGGCAATAACATGACGACGTTAATTAGCGTTAAAAAAATATGTTTTCTCATGGTAATTAATGTTTGTGAAATGGAACCGGTGCGCATCCGATCGTTCCTGTGCCGGATACGGTAAAGTCAACTCTTTGGTGTTTTACTGTCGCGATTGACGGACTACCTTCTTTTATCACAATGTGCTGGTCGGCGAGCACGTCGTTGAATTCCTGAATCGTGTTGCTGCCGGGCCATTTAATTTCAATGCTCTTGATAACAATGGCCTGGCCGATTCCTATGTGCTGCATCAGCGGGTTGGAACCAAAACTTCCGCCTGAATTTACTTCCCTGTAAATGGAGCGGATATTCCTGTTCTCGGCGAACGTAATTTTCATTTTCGCGCCGATTGCCGCCCTGTTTGCCTTTGTTCCTTCGAGTGATATCTTGATCCAGTGGTTGTCGTTTTGCCCGGGATTTATATACAGTGAGTTTTGATATGCATCGCCAGTATATGCGCCGCCCATTTCAATGTATATATCCTGATCACCGTCGTAGTCGAGATCGGCAAAGGAAATACCGTGTCCTTTCTGCAGATTACCCAAGCGCGCAGAGGACGTGATATCTGCAAAGCGCTGTCCATCTATATTCAGGAACATTTTATTGGGAACCAGTGATTGGTATAATGGATTCCCGGTTCCAAAGTACATGTCAGGATAACCATCGTTGTTGATGTCCCCAAAATTTGCACCCATTGCAAATACAACCTTGTTTAATCCCAATTCAGTGGATACATCCTGGAACCTGCCGTTTTGAAGATTCCGGTAAATAAAAACGTTGCCGGATCTTTCGTCGGGCAATTTCAGGGCCTCCTGCGCCGCATACCATGCAAGTGATTTTTCAAAGTTGTATCCGGCAACCATGATGTCTAACCAGCCGTCGTTGTCGTAGTCGAACATCCAGGTGGCAAAAGTGCGCACCCTGTTGGAATGGAAACCTGCCTTGCCCGATACATTTTTGAATGCAACGACCCCGTTTTGGGTTTCGTTTTTCAACAGAATTTTTACTCCATCAAGCGTTGAAATAAAAATGTCTGGCAGCCCGTCGTTATCCATGTCGCCGGACGTGACGCCTTTTACATACAGGGTGAAGTCGCATCCCGCGGCTGCCGCCATTTCGGTGAATGTTCCATTCTTGTTATTGAGATAAAATTCACATGGATGTGGCGCCTGCCCGCGCATAGACTCGTTCCCGATAAATAAATCGAGGAACCCGTCCCCGTTGAAGTCGGCCCAGGTAGCGGCTTGCGTCGGGTGAAAGGACAACAGGCCACTTTTGATGGTAACATCTGTAAACGTACCATCGCCATTATTCCTCAGCAATGAATTCGGCTGATTGCCGTATTGCCTCATCCATGCGCCACGTGCAACGAAGATGTCTTTGTAGCCATCGTTGTTGTAGTCCGTTTGCATGATGTTCAACCCGCCGGTTAATTGCTGAAGGCCCGATGATTCGGACTGATCCGTAAAACTCCCGGTACCGTTGTTCTTGCAGAAATGCATTCCCTGTTGCAATTCCCAGCTGCTCGTTACCAGGTCGAGTATGCCGTCGTTGTCGAAATCTTCAATAATGCTTCCGCCGGCCATGTTGTTTGTGTTCAACCCGGTTCGGACACCAAGATCTATGAATGGTTTTATGAGCGACGACGTGTCGGTGCCGAGGTCTTTCAGCAACAGTTTCGGTGGAACGTCGTTCGGATATCTGCCCAGTGCCATGTAAGCGACGTTTAACAACCATTTTGATTCTCCGTCGGCAGGGTCGCGTTGAAGTACTTCTTTATAGATATCGATAGCCTTTTCGGTTCCTGAGGTAAATCTCTGGATACCGCTTCCTTTGATAGGAAATATGCATGATTCGGCGGAATGATCGTTTACACAATTGAGTCTTTCGCCTAATCGCAAATAGGCGATTGCGAGTGTTTTCAACGCGATCAATGGTGGCTCGCGGAAATCCTGTTTAAGTCGTTCCACCATTTTTTCTCCTACTTCCACCGCCTGTTTTTCGTCTCCATGTTCCAGCAGGGCATGTGTTAGCTGGAGATAGATGAGTACTGAATCCCTGAAGTGACTTGTATTTTTAAAAGAGGCCTGGTAGTAGTTGATTTTGGCTTCAGAACAAAAGTCGTTTCCGGGGGTGAAGTTTTCCTTCGATATTTTTCTGAGCAGTTTCACCATCTCTTCTGTACCGCGATTTATGGCGGCCGGCTGATCGCATGTTGCGAACAGCAGTATGCAGATGCCGGAATAGATTATTCCGGATACTATATGTCTCATCAGAAATGCTTTTAAGCGTTAGTCAAAATGATTTAGACTATGAACACAGCAATGCATTGCAGTGCAACGCTGGTTCAAATAACTAAAGCGGTAAATTTTTTGGTAATAAGAAGGTCAGGAGATGTGCCGGGGCGGCTTAAACGAATCGCCGGTAAACGAACCGGGTATCAAAACGCGAATGTGGTTGTTATGTAACGCTGATAAATTATCCGGTAAAGTGATTGCATAGGTCAGGAAAGTTTGCATGTATTCCCACGCGAGCGAAAGCTTTTTCTGCGACGTTCCGTTTTTATCATTCGATGGAAGATCGTTTACTTTCTTCGTGTATTCTGCAAGGTCGCGGTATAAATTTGTTTTCTGGGTATTCGGACGGCACTTAAGATAAAGTGTGTCGTTGCTCACCATTCGTTCTACATAGTTATAGTAAACACCCTTATGTTGAAATTCACCATCCACGCGTTCATAGCGACTCTGGCTGGTGAGGTAGGGCAGGTTAAGAGGAATTTTTATTTCGATTAGCTCTGATTCGTCGTATGTACGGTTGTCGAGTTGCGAGATCAGCTGCCTGTCTGACCTGTAGATAAAGTATTTATAGTAAAGAAAATAGCCTGAAAGATTGAACAGGAAGATGAAGAGAACAGTTATCGCCAGGACCCGTTTCAGGAAGTAAAATTTCCATGAATATACTTATAATACTTAACGTGGCCTCACTTTCTCCTCATAATCGCATGCAGCGCCCCTTTGCCATAAGTGGTTTGTATGTCTGTGAAACCCATCTTCGGCAAATCAAGTCCCGCGAAGAGATTTTCACCTGATCCGAGTACTACGGGCGAAAACGCGATGTGCATCTCATCGATATATCCTTTCTGCAAAAACTGCCGGACAGTTGACACTCCACCGCCGATTCGTATGTCTTTTCCGTCGGCTGCCTTTTTTGCTTTTTCGAGCGCAGAATCAATACCTTCTGTAATAAAGTGAAATACCGTTCCTCCTTTCATGATCAATGATTCTCTTGGATGATGTGTTAACACATATACCGGAACATGATACGGAGGGTTCTCACCCCACCAGCCTTTCCATTGGTCATCGGGCCACGGGCCACGAACGGGTCCGAACATATTGCGACCCATGATCCAGGCGCCCAGGTTCTCAAATGATTTTTCAGCGAAATCGTTATCCACATCTTCCGTACCTATTCCTTTTCCATATAAACTTTGGAAAATCTTTGTAGGAAAAAACCACTGGTGAAGTTCTTCACCGCGTTTACCCAGCGGGTTCTGCTTGCTTTGATCTGTTCCGGCGCCATATCCATCGAGAGAAACGGAAAATGCCGCTACTTTTACTTTACTCATATCAGTTATTCTTAATGTTTGAATGTTTACTTTCCTCAAGGCGCTTCTTCCATTGCTCGATAGCCTTCCATCCTTCGGGTGTGATGCCCATTATTTCTGTAACAATACCCAGCGTTTTGTATGTGTCGAAAAAAGCCATGCGCGCAATGGGATGGTCTACCTCGCTGATTACTTCATAACCCTGCTTTCGCAAATTATTTGTTACAGACTGAAAACCATCGACCGGTAAACGAAATGCGTTGTGCTGAATACCGCCCGCGGGATTTTTTGCAAGAAAATCCTGGAACATGCTTTTACCCGATAAAGGTTGAACAAGTTCTATGAAAGTTCCATTATATGTTTGGGTGGTGAGGCACTCACTTGGAACAATTTTGCCATAATAACTCATGTTGAGATCCTGCGCACGTACATGCTCCGGCTCCGGGAAACCTGCCACGCCGAGAGACTCTGAAAGCAGTTTTACTGCGGCCTGTATGTCGGGAACTACCCAACAGATTTGAGCGTGTTCGAGTTTCGATATGGTATCCTGGATTTTGTTCATGCTTCTTAATTTATACCGGTACGTATTTAGTGAGCATTGCGCCGTTTTTATAGGTAAAGGAACTCTCAAGTTGAAGAACCACCTGCTCCTTAAAAATTGGAAGTCCCTTACCAATCGCCACCGGCCTCCTGAAAAAGTAAAATTCATCCACAAGATTCAGGCCTATCAGCGAACTTGCGAAGTCAGCACCGCCGTAAACCATAATATCTTTGCCTGGTTGTTTTTTCAATGCCTGAACCACAGTGGCGAGATCGCCATTCTCAACTTTTAAGTTTCTGCCTTTCACCGCTTTTTGAGTGCGACTAAAAACAATCTTATCCAGGTTGACCATTCGTTGTGCGAGGGGGTTTTCCTGGCTTTCTGGTTGAGTGTCTACTACGTTTTCCCAGTAATCAATGAAGCCTGGTGTCATTTTGCGGCCAAGTAGAATGGTGTCGCAGGCGTCGGCCAGTTTGATAACGTCATCATAAATGGCCTCGTCTCTTTTGCCTATCCACATCCAATCGAGTTCACCATTCGGTCCGGCTACAAAACCGTCGATAGTCATCTGCATCTGTAATTTCAATTTTCGCATAGAAAGATTTTTTAAATTATTTTTTTAAAAAAGAAAAATATTTAAGATCTGAAAAT
>JAEUVS010000001.1 GCA_016786745.1 Chitinophagaceae bacterium
TCCCTGCTGTATTCTTCGTAAACGGGTGTAAATTTTTTCTCTCTTTCGTTGAAGCGCATCAATACATTCAACCCGGCTATCCAGATGGAGCCGTTGGATTGTTGCATCGATTTCTCAACCGAATAGTTTTTCATGATCCAGTTCGGATACAGATCCTGGTTTTCGAGAATTACTTTGCCTGTTGAAATGTCGAAGCCACTCATCAACGGTATTCCGTTCGGGTTGGGAGTGGTGAACCAGAAACGTGATTGACTATCTATTAAAAGGTTTAAAAACTGGGTGGGCGCCGCATATTTGTTAATGAACGCGATGTTCTCTGCATTGTTACCCCGGTAGCTCAGTTCGCGTGTTCTTTTGTTATATACGCACATGCCGCTATCGGTAGCGAGCCATAATCGTTGCGAAGATTTGTCTTCCGCTAAAGAAGTGACCTTCCAGTTCGTTGGGACCGGGAACTTATTATTCGCGGAAGAAAATTCGTTTTTAGCAGCATCGTAGGTTGTTACTTCGTGCCCGTAGATAATAAAGAGGATATTCCCATCGCTATCTTCAGTTAATCGACGTGGTAATTTGATGGTGCGTTCATCTTTAACCTTTAAAATCGCGGGGGTGAACGTAAACCTGCGTGTATCGAAAATACCGAGCTGTCCATTTCCCAGCACGATCCAGAGATTTGCTTTGCTGTCGTAGAACAGGTGGTCAATGTAATTGTCTGGCAGTGAACTTTTGTTGTCGAGGCTGCGTCGAAAGGTGATAAACCGGTGCCCGTCGAAACGTTGGAGGCCGTTAATCGTTCCGATCCATATATATCCCTGTCTATCCTGCACTACGGTATTCGCATTATAAGCCGCAAGTCCGTTATTCAGGTTATAGTGCGCAAAAGGATAAGGTTTATCGGACTGGGACAGGATAGAGAGGGCAAAACTCAGGAGCAGCAGGGTCAGAGCCAGGGACTTTTGCACAATATGGGTTTACTCAAATTTAGCTAATTCCTCAATTCATGTATTCATCCCTTCAACTCATACACGATGCACTTTCCTTATGAGAAAAGGCTGTTCATATTTGTGCCCAAATTTTCATCACCAAAAAATCAAAAGGAAACATCTAAAACAAGAAACATGAAAAAGTTATCAATTATCGCAGTGTCCGGTTTTCTGTTGGTTTCATTCGTTTACAATGGCGAAAGCAGCAAAAAAGGATTTCTGAAAGGTGAGGAGGTAAAAATACACGACGGAAAGGGTTGGACGTGGGCGCAGGTGAATAAAAAAGGCGAACCGGAAAAGATAGGATTCAGCATGTCGGACGCAGCTTTGAACAGCGTTCCGGTACCAGCCGGCAAACATACCGGCGGTGGTCACGATGCGCATGCGGGTCACGAATACTGGGTAGCGAAGTTTAATCCCATCGCACATACCATCATTCCTTTCAACTTCGTGTTACTTAACTGGAACCCTTACGGCCATCCGCCAGAAAATATTTATGACAAACCACATTTTGATTTTCATTTCTATTCACAAACTCCTGATGAAGTAATGGCTATCGGCCCTTATGAAGTGGATAGTTTGAAATTCAACAATGTTCCCGGTCAGGATTATTTCCCGGCAAAGTATGTTAACACCAATCACAGCCTTCCACAGATGGGCGCCCACTGGATTGACGTTACGTCGCCAGAACTCAGTGGCAAACCGTTTACTGAAACTTTCATCTATGGATCGTTTGATGGCAAGGTTACATTTTATGAACCAATGATCACACTCGACTTTCTAAAGAACCAGTCAAGCTACGAACGTAGTATTCCCGTTCCTGCAAAATTCCAGGAAACAGGCTGGTATCCCACTGTAATGAGAATTGTTAAGCACGATGGTCAAACCGACGTTGTACTCGACAAGTTCGTTTACAGAACAAAGTCATAGTTCAATCATACTCACATAAAAAAACCAGTTAACATGCAATCGTTACTAAAACCAGGAAATGAAGCGCGCGAATGGGTTGCACCTGTTAACTCTTACGAAAGACAGGATGCAGAGAGCGCGATCGAAAACAATAACCACGAAGGATCAATAATAATCAAAGAGGGTGAGGGGGTATACTATGTTAGATACAACATCATCCTTGCAAAGGCAGGCGATGTGTTCTTTATGCCGAGGATGGTACCGGAAAATTTCAACCTCGAGACAGACAAGGTTATTCCTTTCACAACGTTCGCAGGAGCATTTGATTCTGTATCGCTTCAATAAGAAATCTCCGGCTTCTTATTTTTAGATAATCAAACTGCAGGATAATATCTTGCAGGTTTTTTCTTTGTCCCGAGCGAAGCGAGGGATCAGCCTCACATGAATTCCAGCGAACACATAAAGGGATTAGTTGCGATCAACATCGCTGCGGTAATATTCGGCAGCGCCGCACTTTACGGAAAACTTAATGTGTCGCCACTTTGGATTGTAGCCGTTCGTGCGGTGTTTGCTTCGATTGCATTATTTGCAGTCCGCTCCATCAGGAAAGAAAGTCAAACGTCAGCAGCCAATTCACGACTCACGCCTCACGCCTCTCGACTCATTTTAACCGGTGGCATTCTCTCGCTGCACTGGCTCACATTTTTTTATTCGGTTCAGCTTTCGGGTGTTGCGATAGCAACGTTAACGTTCGCGGCATTTCCATTGTTTACGCTGATCCTCGAAGCGGTAATGCACCGCAAGCACCTTACGGCTACGAACATCGGGGCCGGCGTGCTGATTATTGTGGCCGTTGCACTTTTGGTGCGAATCGATAAAGGCGCCCCGGCAATTGTATGGGGAGCTGTTCTGGGTCTTTTATCGGCCGTGCTTTTCGCCCTCTTCGGCGTTATCAGCAAAACCCTTACTACCAGGTTGACTACGATCAGCGTATCGTTCTACCAAAACATTATCGTGTTTGTTTTGCTGCTGCCCTTTTTGCCCTTCTCAGCGCCCCTGCCCGATGAGCCGATAGAGTGGTTATTCCTTGCCCTGCTGGGGATTATAACAACGGCGCTTATGCACCAGTTGTATCTCTATGCTTTGAAGAGATTAAGCGCCAGCACGTGCAGTGGCTTCGTTGCCCTGGAACCGGTATATGCCATATTGTTTGCTGCGCTCTTCTTTGCGGAGCCTGTTACAGCTACGGTAATCATAAGCGGTGTGTTGATATTTGTCGCTTCTTTTTTGATCCTTAAGTTGTAAATTCATTTGATCGCATTAAAATATCATTAATTCATCCTTTGCATGATTTGTTCATATAATTTTACTATTCCATAACACCACTATCCTCCTCAATTCATATTCCCTGAAAACTTACTGACTAAAGGCTCCGAATCTTAAACTAATACAGGGAATGAAAACATTTTTACTCCAGGCCTTATTCGTTTTATGCGTAACTAATTTGTGCCTTGCTCAGAACGTATTTAATCCTTCTGATCCGATTACGAGATACAACAAAAGCGCAGCACTTGGCTCTTCGACAAACCCAAACCCTGCAAAAAAGGGTCTGCAGAAATGGGTGAGTACACCTACGAATGGAATCAGCACAGGTAGTGGATTTAATGCTACTTCGTATAAGCAGTACTTTCTGAATTACAACGGCTCTGTGCCGCTGGCGTTCAGAATAAAATTTCCGCGCACCTATACCACCAATACCACTGCTAAATTTCCTGCAATGGTGTTTCTTCATGGTGCCGGTGAAGTAGGCTGTCCTACTAATGGAGGCATTTACAATAACGAGAAGCAACTGTGGCTCGGCGGCAGCCTGTTCCAGGACAGGGTGAATAGTGGCGAGTTCGACGGGTTCCTTATCTACCCGCAGTTAGTGAACGCTACAGAATGCTGGGGCTCCTGGCTTACTGCATCGACCACCCTTTACACCGGGATTATTTCTATGATCGACTCTCTTGGGAAATATGCAAGGCTCGACATAGACAGGATCCTTGTAGATGGTTTGTCGGGTGGAGGATATGGCGCCTGGCGTTTTGCGGACATCTATCCAACGCGCATCACAAAAATTGCTCCTTCAGCTGCTGCTGGCAGCACCACAAACCGCATGAACTTTGTTCACATTCCAATCTGGTTCGCTACTGGCGGTAAGGATCCCGATCCATCACCCGCGCAAGCCGATTATGCATTGAACAGGATGAAAGAAATCGGCGCCGACATACGGTACACGCGATATCCCGATCTCGGTCACTCGGTATGGTATAACCATTGGCGCGAACCTGATTTTGTAGCATTCATGAACGACAACCACAAAGCAAACCCGCTTGTTTTTTTCCAGCGTTATGAATTTTGCGGAACGCAGGCGATAAATACAAAAATCGGTATCACTCCGGGGTTCTATGAATATGAATGGCAGAAAGACAATGTGACTATTGCAAGAAGAACAGGAAGCACCAATACAATTGTAGTCAGCGCCCCGATCATTTCATATACAGGAAATGAAATTACTGTCCGGCAATTCGGTACTTATCGCGTTCGGTTTAGAAGAACTTCGGGATCTGCATGGTCGGCATGGTCGCCCAAGCCCGCAGTAATTAAAGAAAAGAGCACGAGCACACCTTCTGCACCGATAGCAATTAACGGGGCGAAAAGTAAAGTGCTTCCCTCCGTTGATGGCAGCACAACTGTGCCACTCGCCGTTACATCAGGTTTCACAGGATATCAGTGGGTTCGTGTCAGCGACAACGCTGTGGTGAGCACTACAAATACTTACAACGCTCCTGTTGGTGTTTATAAGGCACGCTATAACGATCAGTTTGGATGTGCGAATGGATTCAGCCCGAACTTTACAGTTGTAAACGCTAACGGCACTCCTAAACCAGCTGGAGCAACCGCTTTAACAGTAACAACAGTTTCTTCGACATCCGTCAGATTAAACTGGACGCAGGGTTCTAACGAAACAGGCTTCGAAGTGTTCCGTGCAACTTCATCGGGTGGACCATATACCTTTATTACACGTTTGGCAACTAATGCCACAACATATACTGATGCCGGTCTCAATTCCACGCTCACTTATTACTATGTTGTACGCGCGGTAAATGAAACCGGTGCCGCAGCAAACAGTAACCAGGCGAGCGCAGACGGAGGTAACGTGGCCCCTGTGATTGGCGCACTGGCGGGCTTCCATGTTAAAACAGATGCAAGCTTCCAGGAAAATTTCACAGTAACAGATCCAGGCGATGTTGTTACGGTAACAATCCCGAATAAACCAGCATTTGTTACAGTAGCGGGCACAGGTGGCGCTAATTACAGAATTACGGCCGCGCCAACTATTAACGATATTGGATTTAAAGACATTACTGTTGTAGCCACAGACAGCAAAGGAAAACAAGTACAGCAAACAATCACTATCCACGTTACTGATAAAAATGTACGTTCGGCATATGTTAACCTTGGCGCATCGGGCAAAACTGCTCCTGCTCCCTGGAACAACTGGCTCGGCAACCGCGCTGCAAACAGCGTTATCAGCAATATTCTCGATGAAAATAACGCTGCAACAACTTTTGATGTAACTACCGTGTCTGCATGGACAACTACAACAAACCTGGGTCACATTACCGGCAATAACGCAGGTGTTGTTCCCGACGCAGTGCTGCAAAGCGGCATCGCGGATAACGGTGGAGCGAAAACAATTCGCTTCTCAGGATTAAATACCGGCATGCGTTATAACCTTGTGTTTATTGGCAGTAAAAACGAAGGACTTGTTGCTACCACATCTTATGTTACAGGTTCGCAGAGCGCCGTAATGGATGCGCGTTATAACACATACAGAACAGCGAATCTTAACAACCTTACCCCGGACGCATCCGGTAATATAACAGTAACGGCTACCCGAACAGGTGGTTCCACTTACAGCTACCTGAATGGTATTGTGATTGAAGAATATGCGTCGTCGCTTACCATGCCTGCTCCGGCCAACCTGTTCGCTGAACCTGTTGATAGAACAACTATTCAGCTTATATGGTCCGACCGCACAAATAATGAAGCAGCGGCAGGAGGTTATGAATTGCAGAGAGCAACAAACGCAGCGTTCTCTTCGGGCCTTGCAACAATTTCATTGGCGGGTAATACAACCAGTTACAAGAATACCGGGCTGGCGGCAAACACGAGATATTACTATCGTGTGCGGGCAAAGAACGGCAGTTCGTTCTCCGCTTACAGCAACGCGGCATCAACTATAACAGCGAGTTCGGTCGTTTCTATCAATTTCAACATGAACGTGCCAAATGCAGCGTCACCCTGGAATAACATGGCAATATCGCCGCTGTCTGCATTCACAAAAACCGGTTTAAAAAATCAGTCGGGTACTACTACCTCGATGGGTATTACGCTTGTTCAGCCATTCAACGGTGAGTTCAATGCGGGTAAGAATACCGGCAATAACTCAGGAGTAGTTCCTGACCTCGTGTTGCAGTCGAACTTCTGGCTCGATAACGGGCAAATTTCTTCGTTCAGAATAACCGGGTTGAATACTGCGAGAAAATACCGCTTCGGGTTTGTAGGCAGCTCCAGTTTGAATGGATGGTTTGTGGGCGATTATACTGCCAAGTACACCATTGGCTCCCGTTCAGTTTATCTTAACTCCTGGGAAAACTCTGCAAGAATTGTTCATATCGGCGATGTTTCACCAGACGGTTCAGGAAATGTACTGATCAACTTCTCGACTACCGCTGATGCAGATTGGGGATTCAATGCCGGTGTGATTGTGTATGAATACACTGACGGTACAGGCGGTGTTGTATTGAATTCTCAACTCGACAGCGCATCGAACCTGGATGATGAATTGTATAAGGTGAAGATTTACCCGAATCCGTTCAGGGATTATGTTGCATTCGACATCAACAATACATCAAATGCAAACAGGGTTACTGCCGAACTGTACGATCTTACGGGTCGCCTTGCATTAAGGCAGGAGTTTGATTATATGTCGACTGGTTTCAATACGATTCTTGTTAAAACATCAGGTGTTAATATGCCGGTGGGCATGTATGTGATGAGTGTGAAGGTTAACGGCAAGCCTGTTGCCGTTCGGCAGGTGTATAAACAGTTCTGATAAGAAATAGGTTAAAATGAAAAGCGCCGTAAGCAATTGCCTGCGGCGCTTTTTTATTTGTCATCCCGAGCCTTTTTTGTTTGTCATCCCGAACCGGCCCCGTTCGGCCTTCGGCCTCAGGGTAAACTCCGGGCCGCGTGAGGGATCTGCGGAGAATAAATCTATGTCGCTAGCGGCGGCCCACCCGGAACGGAAATAGGCGACCGCTTATTCTTATATCCATAACGCTTAGCAGTAAACGAAGCCGTACGATATTCCCCCATATAAATCGAACCACTCAGCGTATCTCCAGCAAGCGTTCCCGTAAAAATAAACGTGATATTATCTCCGGGAATACGGTCCGTACTCCGCAACTTCACCACATCTCCATCAATTGTTCCCACCATATCCCTGACAGTAAAATCACCCTTATGCGAGCCCTGCAACCAGTTACCATCCTGTTCAATGTTCAACGTATGCTTGCTCGTGCTGCTGAAAAACTGAATGTCTGCATCCCAGCGTCCACCAATATTTCCGGCAGGCGCCTTCATTTCTTTGGAACGGGCAGGCCGGCTGCGTTTCAGCACCTCAACTATTCGCTGCGCAACAATTTTATCTTCTCCCGGTTGCATTTGGCCCGTGGTAACGGTAACATTTGTTGGCCCGCTATCATAACCTCGTGCACCACCACCGCCTAAAGCTATACGTGGTTTGCTGCGACCCAATTCTTCGGCAACCTCTTCACCTGAAATATTCAACTTGTCGATATCCCACGAAATTTTTAGTGTCGGGCTCTTGTTGTCCAATCCTTCGGGTTCGTGTAACTCGGTTGTTACTCCATCTACTTTCGTAACGGCTTTGTTTATTGTATCGAGATAACCGAGCCATCTCTTCCATTTTGCGTCGTGATCGAATCTTATCCATTCTTCAACTGCTGCCAACATTCCCATCATCTCTTCTCTTCCCACTTTATTATCACGACCGGGTCCATGGTGCGGTGAACTCGCCTGCCATGCGGACATGAGTATATCTTTTCTTCCAAGTAATAATCCCGCGCATTGCGGTCCGCACAGCGCTTTACCACCACTGTAGGCAACGATGTCTGCACCCGCTTTAAGATGGATGTTTGGAACGGTGAAGTCTTCCGCTGCGGCATCAACAAGCACAGGCACATTCTTCGCTTTTGCAATCGCAGAAAGTTCTTCGAGTTTAAACTTTTCGTTGTTGCTCATCAGGTAAATCATGGCGGTGCGGGAACTGATAGCATTTTTCAGCTCTTCCATGCTTTCCACCGTAATAATTGTTACCCCGATGTTCCTTATCGCGTGGTCGTATGCGTTCCTGGCGTTACGGGGAATAATTACTTCCGTTTTTTCAAAACCCGTGAGATCGGGAATACGGATTAATTTTTCGGGATTTCCGCCGGTAACACATGCCGCAGTAATGTGTTTCAATCCCGCTGCGCATCCGGCAGATACCATTCCCCATTCGGCGCCTGTAAGCTCCGCCAGTTTTTTGCCTATGCCATCTGCAAGTTCATCGTACTGAACAAAATTTGATGAAGCCGCTTCCATAGCAGCTCTTACTGCGGGCCGTTCGAGTGAACCTCCAATAATTGTAAATGTACCTCGGCAATTGATGAGCGGCTCTACACCTATCGATTCGAAAATATTTCCTTTAGCGAAATTTCCCGCGGCCGTTGATGGAACATCAGCAGCAGATACCGCTGAAGGAATGGCACTTCCAAGGGGCAGTATTGTAAGACCTTTGATAACGTCTCTGCGTTTCATGATGCAATTTGTTTGCGTTAAGTTATATTATTTAAGAATGAATTCAATTAGTAATTACCTTAACACCTGAAATTATAATTTGATGAAATACTACCTGCGCAAACGATTGCTTAACATTTTTCTCCTTGTAATTCTTATAGTTCCGCTTTCAATACGTGCACAAAAAATTGATATTTTATTGAGGGGCGGACACGTTATCGATCCGCGGAACAATATTGATGGCAAGATGGATGTGGCCATCACAAATGGAAAGATTGCACAGGTGGCATCCTCCATACCTGCTGCCAACGCAACAAGAGTTGTAGATGTAACAGGACTGTTTGTTACGCCGGGACTGATAGATATGCATGCGCATGTTTTCTACGGCACCGATCCCGATTCGTACCTCGCGAATGGTATGACGGGCCTGCCCCCGGACGGATTTACCTTCAGGTCGGGAGTTACTACTGTGGTTGACGCGGGCTCATCCGGATGGAGAAACTTCAGGCAGTTTAAGAAACAAACAATAGATAAAGCACAAACACGCGTACTCGCACTATTGAATATCGCGGGTACAGGAATGTATTCGCGCTACGAAGAGCAGGATACAATGGATATGAATCCCGAAATGGCGGCGAACATGATCATTAAATTGTTTCCCGAAATTATTGTCGGTATTAAAGCTGCTCACTATTGGGGAGGGTTTACACAGGTCGACAGGGCTGTAACTGCAGGAAACCTAGCGAAAGTGCCGGTAATGGTAGATTTCGGAGAACATCATCCGCCAAATTCAATTGAAGAGCTTTTCATGAAACATCTTCGCCCCGGCGACATCTTCACACATACCTATTCTTATGGTCCGAAAGACCGCGAAACCGTGGTAGATGAAAACGGAAAAGTAAAACCGTTCATCTTCGAGGCGCGCAAAAGAGGAATTATTTTCGATGTGGGTCATGGAGGCGGCGCATTTTCGTGGAGGCAGGCGATTCCGTCGATGCAGCAGGGCTTCACCCCTGATGTAATCAGTACCGATCTTCATACGCAAAGTATGAACGCGGGCATGAAAGATCTTTCTAATGTAATTTCGAAGTTCCTGGCGATGGGCATGAGCCTTCGTGATGCTATCACACGCACAACAGTGAACCCGGCAAATGTTATCAACCGGAAAGAGCTGGGAACCCTTTCGGTAGGGTCAGACGCGGATGTTGCGGTTTTCAGCCTGCAGAAGGGCGACTTCGGCTACATTGACGTCCGCAACGTTCAATTCAGGGGCAAAGAAAAACTTGTGGCCGAGCTGACTATAAGAAACGGAAAAATTGTATGGGACCTCAATGGCACCGCTGCCAAGCCCTACGACACAAAAGCGTCAAACTAAAAACAGATTGATGAAAACGTTTTTCATTCTCCTGCTCTCAATAATATCCTGCATCGCCGTAACGGCCCAGGAATACGACGTATTGTTGAAGAATGGTACCGTGGTTGACCCAAAAAACAGTCTCAATAAGCAATTGGATGTAGCAATTAAGGATGGAAAAATTGCTAAAGTAGCCGCGAATATCGCCGCCAGCTCTTCGAAACGCGTAATCGATGTTTCCGGGTTGATCGTTGCTCCCGGGTTCATCGACATTCACACGCATGTGTTCGTGGGCAGCAACCCCGAAACATTTGCTGACGGATCGAACAGCGTTTCGCCTGACGATTTTACATTACGCAACGGCGTAACAACGGTTGTTGATGCAGGCACATCAGGATGGAGAAATTTCCCGGTGTTCAAACGGCAGGTGATAGATAAATCCAAAACACGCATCCTGGCTTTTTTGAACATCGCAGGATCAGGAATGACTGGAAGCCCTTATGAGCAGGACATGAACGATATGGACGCGTACATGACTTCTCTCACGGCAAAAAAATATCCTGATGTGATTGTGGGTGTAAAAATCGGCCACTTTGAAGGATCTGACTGGGCCCCCTTCGACCGCGCCCTCGAAGCAGGAAAACTCGCCGGAAAACCATTGTTTGTTGAATGCCACCTGCCGCAGTTTTCACTGGAAGACCAGCTAAAAAAAATGAGGCCGGGCGACATCATCACCCATTCTTTTGAAAAGGTATCTGAACGTATGCCCGTTACCGACGACAATGGTAATGTGCGTCCCTTTGTTCTGGAAGCGAAACAACGTGGTGTACTTTTCGACCTCGGTCATGGCGGCGCGGGTTTTTGGTTTAGCGTGGCTGTGCCTGCTATGAAAAACGGTTTACCGCCTAACACATTCGGCACCGACCTGCACCGTTTCAGCATGAACGCAGGAATGAAAGATATGCTGAACGTAATGTCGAAATACCTGGCGATGGGAATGTCATTCAACGACGTTATTCAAACCGCCACATGGAACGCGGCCAGGGCAGTAAAACATGAAGAGCTTGGTAACCTTTCGGAGGGATCGCCTGCGGATGTTGCTGTGATCAGGGTGCGTGATGGCAAATTCGGATTTGTGGATGCGGGTGGCAATTCAATAGAAGGAACAAAAAAGCTCGAGGCTGAACTTACCTTAAGGGCAGGAAATGTAGTTTGGGATCTGAATGGTATTTCAGCAAAAAAATTCGGTGACAAGAAATAGATTCGAGAAATAGATTTGAAAAATTTTGATGAGACGAACGAGAACACACAAGCTCCTGGCTATTTTGCTGGTGGTAATAACCATTACCTGTTTCGAGCATTGCAAAGAAAGAACTGACCTGCCACGCTCAGATCCCGATAACGGCGGTCTGTTACTTCCGAAAAATTTTAGTGCACTTGTTGTAGTAGATAGTATTGGACACGCACGCCACCTTGCCGTAAATAAGAACGGCGACATCTATGTGAAACTCACTTTCAACTCCAGGATGAAAGGTGAGGGAGGAACTGTCGGAATCCGCGATCTCGACAAAGACGGCAGGGCAGATTCAATTGTCTATTTCGGTGATTACAAAGATGAAGGCGGATCAGCTGTGGGGATGAGCATTCATAACGGCTACCTGTACACGAGCACGGTAAGGCAGGTGCTGAGAACAAAACTAACGCCGGGAAAACTGATTCCCGAAAATAAGACGGAAGTGATGCTTACTGATGAGGATGAGAATGTAACCACCAACTGGCATACAACAAAACCCGTAGCGTTCGATGATAAAGGTAGCATGTACATTCCTTTCGGGGGACCATCGGATGCGGGCCAGGATATTCGTTACGGGCCAATCGGCATTCCGGGTGGAAAAGGACTTGATCCTTCGCCTGAACTCGAAAATCATGGCGGCATCTGGAAATTCGATGCAAGCAAAACAAATCAACGGCAAAAGGATGGAGTAAAATTTTCAACCGGCATCCGGAGCGTGGTAGGTATGCAATGGAACCCTGCCGACAAAAATCTGTATGCTGTTGTGAATGGCATCGACAATTTTCATACACTCTATCCTGATATCTATACTCCATGGCAGGCGGCGGTTCTGCCGGCCGAAACATTGGTAAAGGTGACTGAAGGCTCAAACTTTGGTTGGCCCTACGCGTACTACGATCAGATGGTCGGCAAAAATGTATTGCAACCGGGTTATGGTGGCGATGGAAAAATTACGGCGAGGGCCGATTCATTCGATCTGCCCGTGATTGGATTTCCGGGTCACTGGGCCCCGATGGACATATTATTTTACCAGGGCAACCAGTTTCCGGAGCGATATAAGCAAGGCGCCTTTATTGCATTTCATGGCAGCACCGATAGGTCGCCGTATCCGCAGGCCGGCTATATAGTTTGCTTTGTTCCGTTTGAAAACGGAAAATCCGACGGCCGCTGGGAAGTTTTTGCAGACGGGTTTACAGGTGTGGACACAGTTGTAAACACGAGCGAAGCGGTTTATCGCCCGATGGGATTGGCGGAGGGACCTGATGGCTCTTTGTATATTTCGGAATCGAATCAGGGGAAAATCTGGAGAGTGATGTATAACGGAGATAAAAACAACTTCCGTGATGACGACCTCGCGGATATGGAAAAGCAAAAGTCCAAAACGTATATAAAAACTCCGGATTCTGTAAAAGACCGTTTGCCACAGGGCAGCGAAATAGAAGGTTGGAAGTTGTACAGCATCTATTGTAAAAATTGTCACCAGAGCAATGGCAAGGGTGATAACAACCGTTTTCCGCCTCTCGCTGGTTCTGAATACGTAACTGGCGATAAAGAAAGATTAATAAAAATATTATTGAACGGGCTACAGGGCGAAATAACCGTGAATGGAAAAAAATACAATGGATTGATGCCTCCGTTCAATCACCTCGACGATCACGCGCTTGCTTCCATCCTTACAAATATCCGGTCGCGGTATAACAATAACGCGAGCGCCGTAACATCGGAAG
The DNA here is from genome assembly GCA_016786745.1 of Chitinophagaceae bacterium. Classification (GTDB taxonomy): domain Bacteria; phylum Bacteroidota; class Bacteroidia; order Chitinophagales; family Chitinophagaceae; genus Flavitalea. Next base: position 13,180 of record JAEUVS010000001.1, read on the forward strand.
AAGTGAAAAGCGTTCGCGAAAAAAATAAAAAATGACAACGCGAAGAAAATTTTTATCCGGTAGTATTGCAAGCTCTGCTGCTTTTCTGTCCGCATGCGAAGCAGTGTCGGCGCCGGTTACAGCCGGTGTTAAGCCACTCGTAGTTTCAACCTGGGATTTCGGTTTACCCGCAAATGCCGAAGCGTGGAAAATTTTAGAAAATGGCGGCCGCGCGCTCGATGCAGTGGAAGCCGGCGTTAAAATACCTGAAGGGGATCCAAAAGTGCAAACAGTAGGATACGGTGGTTTTCCCGACCGCGATGGCCATGTTACTCTCGACGCCTGCATAATGGATGAAAAATATAATTGCGGCTCGGTGATGTTTCTCGAACACATCAAGCATCCGATATCCGTCGCCCGCATGGTGATGGAGAAAACACCGCATATCGTGCTGGTAGGCGAGGGCGCGTTGCAATTCGCGCTTGCAAATGGTTTTCAGAAAGAAAACTTACTGATACCCGAAAGTGAGAAGGCCTGGAAAGAATGGCTGAAAAAAGCGAAATATGAACCACAGGTTAATATTGAAAACAAATCCTTCAGAGCGGACACTTTGCCTGGCAGTAAAGAAAACCACGACACGATTGGCATGGTGGCTCTTGACGCAAATGGAAATCTTAGTGGCGCCTGCACTACAAGCGGCCTTTCATTCAAAATGCACGGTCGCGTGGGTGATTCGCCGATAATAGGAGCGGGCTTGTATGTAGACAACGAAATCGGGGCCGCAACGGCCACAGGCGTAGGTGAAGAAGTGATACGAATAGCTGGGTCATTTCTTGTTGTTGAACTGATGCGGCAGGGACATTCACCGGAAAAAGCCTGTTATGAGGCCGTGCAACGCATTATCAAGCGTAAACCCGATAGGGCGAAGGATTTGCAGGTAGGTTTCCTCGCTATCAATAAAACCGGCGAATATGGCTCTTATGCGTTGCAGAAAGGATTTTCTTACGCACTTACCTACAAGGGCACTCACCAAATGACCGATTCAAAATCTGTTTACTGACATCTTATGAGCTCACAGCGACTTTTTGAAGTTTGCGCATTTAATATTCAGTCGGCGATCGTTGCTCAAAAAGCAGGCGCCGCAAGAGTAGAGTTGTGCGATAACCCGGTGGAAGGGGGCACAACGCCAAGTCATGGCACCATCAAAGCGACGCGCGAAAGAATAGACATCTCTTTGTATCCTATTATAAGGCCACGGGCCGGAAATTATCTTTACGATGACGACGAATTTTCAATAATGCACCGCGATATTCTCCTGTCGCGCGACCTGGGGTGCAATGGCATTTCAGTAGGGATTCAGAAAATCAACGGTGAAATAGACACTGAACGTTTGAAACGAATTGTAGAGTGGGCAGGAACAATGGGTGTTACTTGTAATCGCGTTTTCGACTGTGCGCCGGATCCGTTTAAAGCGCTTGAAGATATTATTGGTTGCGGTTGTGAACGCATTCTCACATCCGGCCTCAAATCCGCGGCGCCCGATGCGGCTGATTTATTAAAGAAATTAGTTGACACCGCAGGCGACAGAATCATCATTATGCCCGGCGCCGGAATAAAATCCTCGAATGTGAGAAAGCTTGCCCAGCAAACAAATGCGCGCGAATTTCATGGCTCGGCGAGAAAGATTGCGAATAACCCGGTTACTTTTCTAAATAAAGAAGTAAGTGATTACGGAAATGTGTATATAAGTGATGAAGAGGAGGTTCGTCAGATTATCGGGCAGTTAAACTATTGATATTGCCTCTGCTTACCACGTGCGCCCCTATCTGTTCTCCGGCTTTCACTCCATTGTCGATGGCGTCGCGATAATGAATGCCGCCATACAAACGCGACACCGCAGCTTCTGCGCTTGCAGCTTTAAAGGATTTAAATTTTCTTGTCGGCAAACCGAATTCTGTTTCAGTATCATCGGTAAATGAGAAATTTTCGCCGAATAAACTTGTGAGCACGGTAGCCGCGGTGGTAGATATTACGCTATGCCCGGATGTATATTCCGGGAAGGGGGGCGTTTGAAGTACGGGGTTCCATTCACGGTCAATCATTTTTTTGATCACCGTTTCCGGGCGAACCCTGTTCGACTTGTATTTGATGTACCAGCACGCTACAAACGCATCACACAATCCAACTGCTACGGCAGCATGCGCATACGCAGTTTGACCTAATGTTAATTTTTGCTTCCTGCACGCAATTCCTGTGATGCCCATCCAATGACCACCTGGTGAAATCTTCTTTATCCCGTATTCGAGATGGCCAACCTGTTGCAATGCAAACGGGTTGCAATCCCAGAACATTGCGATATCGCGCTGGTCTTTGGAAAGATTAACACCAATATCATGAACCTCTTTTGCGAGGGCATAAAAACGCGATCCGGTCGATGTATCATACTCAACCAAATCACCACCTGTATACTGCGATGACGAATCCAGGAGAAATGTTCGGATCGTGTACCAATATGGCTCTAAAGCTGTCATGAAGCCCGGTGCCGTTGGCTTCCAGTATGCATCGCCCTGGTTAGGTGTAAATCGTTTGTAGCCGCTCAGTTTTGAAAATCCATCTGTTGCAGAATATTTTATCACGCGAGCAATTACACTGTCTACAAGTTCTGAAGTGGCATGTATTGTTTGTGGGGAAATCTTTTTCTTCATCGCCACACGCATCAGCGAATCGGTTCTGTTTCTCATGATATAGCCCGAGGGCAGCATTCTTGTTCCCGCTTTATACAGCGCGAGTATGGCAGCAAATGATTCATCGCTATTGCTTACGAGCGTTGGGTTTATATCAAATGCGTTAAGCCCGCTTAATGTGCCGGCAAAGTCGGGCTGTTTCTTGTTGAAAAGACAAATGGTTTGATTTGCCGCCAGGCATATATACGCATAATAACGTGCCGCCGCAACGGGTGAGGTTACATCATTCACCATTACATCCGTGGAATATTTCAGCGCACGAACATAATCGGCCGTTGAAAATTTAGGAGTCTTTTGCGCGAAAATGCTGTTCATCGCAAGCACAAAAATCAAGCAGGTAGATAAGCGTTTCAATACGAATAAATTTGTGGTGCTTCGTTGTTAATCGCGAAAATGAGCTTGTTCCCGTTTTTGGTATTAGTCTTTATAATATCGCGAATACATCCTTTTACTGACAGGCCTGAAGAAGTTTGTTTAACGTACCTGAAGTTTCCTTTGCCATCGCCCGCCAAAAGAGTGCCATAACCAGCATCTATCCTTCCGATCTTAATTCTTGCCCTGTCTGTATTTCCTCCTAATACAATGTCCAGTTTTCCATCATGATTGAAATCGTCCGTCACGATCGCATACACAGGAAAGAAATTGGCTTCTACCGGAAGTTTTTTTATCCTGAAAACTCCGTTGTCATTTTCGAAATATGTTGTTTCAAAATAATCTGCCGACAGTTTCTTTGCAGATTTCAACTGATCAGGATTCAAAACGTCCTCCAGCGATGTGTTTGAATATTGAGTATAGGTTGGAAATTTCTGCCTTAAACTCACAATCTGGTCCGTTATCTCATCGCGGCTCGCCATCGGGTACGACTTACCCTGTATGTAATAACATATAATCGGATCCATCGAACCGTTGTTATCAAAATCGTTGTAATATAATTCGGCCGGCTGCTCTTTGCTAACTTTCAAAGGACTGTTCAGTCCCCAGTTACCCGCGATTAAATCTGTATCGCCATCCCCGTCCATATCTGCGAAATGCAATTTGTTCCACCATCCTTTCAATGAAACGGGAAAATATTTTTCGGACGCGTCTGTGAACTTACCATCCTTATTTAACAGCACCTTTATTGCCGACCATTCTCCGCAAACAACAAGATCTTTTTTGCCATCCCCATCCGCATCATACCAGGCGGCATCAGTAACCATACCCAACGATTTCAATGCATCGCTCATTGCATCCGGCGCTTTGGCAAATTCACCACGCCCGTTATTTATAAGCAACAAACTTTCCGGTGAGTCCGGGTACCGCCCGGGAACAACCCTGCTGCCAACAAACAAATCGAGATCACCATCGTTGTCGATATCTGCCGCACGAACACACGACCCACTAAGTGTTTCGGCCGGTAATGATTGTGAATTTCTGAATTTGCCATTTACATTGTAGTACAACCTGTCCTGCAATGCAGCATCACCCTCATTAAAATTAAATCCACCGCTTACTACATACAGGTCAGGATCACCATCTTTATCCGCATCGAAAAATATTGCGTTCATATCTTCAGCGGCAGCATCTTTCTCAATTTCAGGCTGACGGTCTTCCACAAATGTGCCATCCGCTTTTTGGATTAATAACTTCCCGGCTATCCCCTGCGCTCCGCAAAAGAAAATATCTTCGAGGCCATCACCATTTACATCCGCTCTCGCTGTATGAGGACCGCTGTACGAAATCATCGTCGGCATCAGCGGCTGCACTTTAAAATCATTTACATCCGGCGACACATGTGTGTATGGAATACTGTCACCCGCGTGCCTGAAAACTATTTCATCCTCCTTTACGGCATCGAATGAATGTCCTTCCTGATACGTGATTGTATTTAATGCGTTTGCCTTTAAGTCGCCTCCATTAATAGATTGCACATTTCCATCTGGCCATATAACGATGGCCGAGTTAATTGTTGTGCCAGGTAGTCCCGTGTGTATCGGCGCGAGCATCGCACTTTGATAACCCCGCACGGGATAATTTTCGATGGTAATGTCGCCTTTGTCGGTCGACAATTTCAACGTGGCGCCAATTCCATTCTTATTATTGCCGGCGCCCTTGAACTGAACATCGATCCAGCTACCCGCATCTCCATTTTCAATCAACATGTTGCGATAAATTTCTGCGGGTGAATTGAGATGATTGACTACAATATCGAGGTCGCCATCGTTATCAAGATCGGCACAGGCTGCACCGTTCGACAGGCCGGCCTTATCAAAACCGGCATCCATCGAAACATCCGAAAATTGAAGGTTGCCATTGTTCAGGTACAAATAATTGTGAACCGGTGTTGTGGGAATTTCCTGCAGCAACTTGAACATATTCTCACTCGGTTCGTTACGAATAAATTTCATTCGCTCGTTCGCATAAAATTTAACGAAGTCGCGGTTTGTCATATCCCTTCCATAACCGTTGGTGATAAACAAGTCCTTGAAACCATCATTATTAAAATCCATCAGCAACGACGCCCAGCTCCAGTCGGTGCAATAAACACCGCTCAATTGTCCGACTTCACTAAAAGTTCCGTTTCCATTGTTTAACTGGAGCATGTTGCGCATCAGCTGATGGTGAAATCCATTCTGTACCTGGTTGTTGTACACTTCGTAGTTATCGGGCATGTACAGAAGTTTCTGCCTGTGGTTATCCTCCGGGAGCATGTCAAGTGTAAACACATCTGTAAGGCCATCGTTGTTGATGTCCGCCACATCGCAACCCATAGAAAAGTTGGAGAGGTGCCCGAATTCATCTTTCGCCTTATTGGTAAAGGTTCCGTCGCCATTGTTGATGTACATGTAGTCTTCTTCCACATAGTCGTTCGTCACATACAAATCCGGCCAGCCATCGTTATTCAGGTCGCTAACCGAAATACCCAAACCATAACCAAGCGGGTTTGAAATTATGCCTGCTTCAAGGGTTACATCAGTAAAAAAGTTATTGTCGTTCCTGTAAAGCCTGTCTCCAGCGTCCGGGTCAATCATTTTTTTAACGAACGATGCGTCGAAGTTGCGGAGGTTCTTGTTGTTGTGATTTAGTACAAACAGGTCAAGATCGTTATCGCGGTCGTAATCGAAGAAAACTGCCTGGGTAGAATAGCCGGAATCCGATACCCCCATTACTGCGGCTTTCTCTGTAAAGGTCAGGTTACCATTGTTGATATAGAGCTGGTTGGTTCGCCTTTCCCTGTCAACAGGACCGGAGAAACACAGGTAGATGTCCTGGAAACCATCTCCATTAACATCGGCAATGCTTACACCGGTTTTCCAGCCCTTTTTAGCGGCAACACCGGCTTTTGCGGTGATATCCTCAAACTTCATATTCCCTTTGTTAAGGAACAGCTTGCCCGGCTGCATATTGGCCGACAGGTAAATATCTATTAAACCATCATTATTAAAGTCGCCCAAACCTACGCCTCCACCGTTGTAATAGTATTCGTAAGTAATGATATTCAATACGGGAGATTCCCTAAGGGCATTGGTGAAACTGACGCCCGACTCCTGTGAAGGAACCGGCCTGAAAAGTACTTTACGGGGACTTTGGGCAATGGCACAGGCAGAGAATAGCAGTACATAGAAGTTGAGAAGTACCTTCTTCATAGTCAGTTCTGGTGTAAAAATAGCAAACGTGGCCAGCACGCCTTTGGTTGCACCGAAATTTAGCATTTATAACCATTTCGGCCAAAACATGGGGGTTAAAATCCCTGCCGGTTTTTGTAACCTTTTTACGAAACTTGTAGTCCCATTCTTCAAATTCTGGCAAAATGAAATTCGTTTTTCTATTCATCCTCGGCATAATGGTCTTTTTCTCCTGCAGGTATATCGGGGGAAAACGCGTTCGGGGCAATGGCAACTTCGTCAGCCGCGAACGCTCTGTTTCTAACTTCGATGGCGTTGAGGCATACGGTTCATTCGATGTAACCGTTTTACCCGCTCCAACTACATCTGTAAAAATTGAGACCGATGAAAATCTTCAAGAGTTCATCGAAACTTATGTTGAGCACGGCGATCTCCAGATAAGGGAAAGAGACGGTTACAATCTTCGTCCGCAACATGATATAAAAATCACTGTTTCAGGACCGGTATTTACAAATCTCGCTACTCATGGATCGGGAAACATTATTGGAAGAGGGCCGCTTAATACCAGTGATGGCGATGTGGAACTTCGCGTGGCTGGCTCGGGTAATGTTGAAGTTGAAATGACCGCAAGAAAAATAGATAGTGAAATTCATGGAAGTGGAAATATTAAAGTGCGCGGCGCAACTAAAGAATTCGAGGGTGGAATTTATGGAAGTGGCAACATCCGCGCCGGCGAGCTCCGCTCAGAAGATGCAAAAATAGAAATTGCCGGTAGCGGTAATGCCGAGATATTCTCAAATAAAAACCTCGACGTACATATAATGGGTAGTGGAGAAGTACGGCACAGGGGCGGTGCAAGTGTAAACACGTCCATACAGGGCAGCGGGTCAGTAGTTAGAATAGACTAATCTTCGCGATTTCCGTCCTGGGCCATCCTTACAATCCTGGGGCGGAACTTCGCATATTTTCATAAATTGCCTATCCTATGTATTCGTACGATAGTCAAAAAATAATAACCCTGTTCGGGACGATCCTTCAGCAAAACATTTCTGCCGAAGGATTCATGTATCTCAAAGAAAAAATCCCATCCCTTCAAAACCCATCCCATTTTAATACCACGTTCGTTACCCTTCCGCGTAAAACAGGGAAACAAACCCTCAACATTACTAAAGATCAACTTACCCAGGCTTCAAATATCCGGCCTGGCCTCACTATCTCGGGTTGGAGTGCCGACCGCCTTGCGCGTGCTTACATTATTCTACAACTGGAAGCCAGTGACAGGGAAAAATATTTTAAAACTTTAGAAAGTCTTTTCCGGTCGGCTGAGGTCAATGAATTGGTGGCCCTTTATTCCTGCCTGCCACTGTTCGCCTGGCCCGAAATGTGGATCGCCCGCTGCTCCGAGGGCATAAGAAGTAATATCGGGGATGTGTTGAAAGCCATTATGTGCAATAACCCATATCCTTCAGAAAATCTGTCTGAATCCGCCTGGAATCAACTCGTGCTAAAGGCGGTGTTTACTGAAAAACCACTTGACCAGGTGATTGGCCTGGACGCACGCGCCAACGAACGCCTTGCCCGCACACTTTCAGACTACGCCCACGAACGCTGGGCCGCTCATAGAAACATAACCCCGGAGTTGTGGCGTTGCGTTGCACCTTTTATTGACGAACAAATTTTACCTGATGTTCAAAAACTACTTTCGTCTGCCGAAACCCTCGAAAATGAGGCGGCGGCTCTGGCGATTTATAACAGCAATTTTGATCCCGCGAAAAAACTGCTGCCGGGAGATTACAAGACAGCCATAGAAAACGGAACTTTGTCCTGGAAAATTCTTGCAGAAAAAATGAACGACCATGTGTTGCAGTAAAAACATAAACGACATCACCGAACAGGATCTCCGGCCCGGTACCACCGACAATTCCTATATGGAAAAAATTCGCGGAATGATATTTTTCGATCCGCACGTGCATATGACATCCCGCACTACCGACGACTACCAGGCAATGGCCGATGCAGGAGTGGTGGCGCTGATAGAACCCGCGTTCTGGCTCGGGCAACCGCGTACCGGCGTTGATACGTTTCGCGATTATTATAGCAGCTTAATAGGATGGGAACGATTTCGCTCATCGCAATTCGGAATAAAACATTACTGCACGATAGGCTTAAACTCCCGCGAAGCAAATAACGAACCGCTTGCTGAGCAGGTGATGGAAATTTTGCCATTATTTATTTACAAGGAAGGTGTTGTTGGTGTTGGCGAAATCGGCTTCGACGACCAGACGGCGGCTGAAGAAAAATATTACCGCCTGCAACTTGAACTCGCCAAAGAAGCAAACCTCCCAGTTCAGATACATACTCCCCATCGCGATAAAAAGAAAGGCACCACGCGAAGCATGGATATCGCTATCGAGCATGGCCTCGATCCTCAAATGGTTATCGTGGATCACAACAATGAAGAAACAGTAAAAGAAGTTCTCGATCGCGGTTTTTGGGCAGCCTTTACCATTTACCCGTTTACCAAGATGGGCAACGAACGAATGGTTGAAGTTGTAAGGCAATATGGATCGAAAAATATTATGATCAACTCCGCTGCCGACTGGGGCATCAGCGACCCGCTCGCCGTACCGAAAACTGCTGCATTGATGAAGCAACAGGGTATAAGCGATGAAGATATCCGCATGGTTACTTATCAGAATGCAATTACCGCATTTGGTCAAAGCGGCCAGATAGATGAGGCCGACTTCGCCGCGGCGCAGCAAATAGATCAAACACAAAAATTCAGCGGAAACACTATCCTTCGTGGAGGACAGCACCCGCGCATGGATAAAAATTCAATTGTTATAAAATAGGTGAAGCAGTTTGTAGGATACCTGCGCCTTATGCGACCGGCAAATATTGTTACCGCAATATCCGATGTGTTGGCAGGCGTGGCGATTGCTTACGCGATGTTTATCGCTTTTCCTGTTGCTCCTCATCTCAACTGGACAGGGATTATTTTTTTAATCCTGTCGACTTCGTTTTTGTATGGAGGCGGTGTTGTAATGAACGATGTGTTCGATACAGACCTCGATAAACTTGAACGCCCCGAACGACCCATTCCCAGCGGCCTGATAAAAAAATCATCAGCATCTTTTTTTGGAATTTCGTTAATAGTTCTCGGTGTTCTTTGCGCAATACTTGTTTCTCCTTCATTACAATCGCTTTCATGGGTAATTGCAATTATTATTGGAGCTGCGGCGCTCATTTACGATAAATGGGCCAAGCACCATGCTTTCTTTGGTCCGCTTACAATGGGCTTATGTCGCGGTCTTAACCTGCTGCTTGGCATGAGTATTATCACGATAGCAGTACATGCGTTCGTGTACCTGGCGCTCGTACCGCTTCTCTACATATTCGCTATCACCATGATCAGCAGAGGTGAGGTACATGGTGGAAAACGAACAACTCTTTATGTCGCCGCAGCCTTATACCTGCTTGTTATTTTAACTATCCTGTATATCTCATTTACTGAAGACACACTCCTTTTCACCTTACCGTTCATTGTTTTTTTCAGCCTGATGATATTTCTTCCGCTACAAAAAGCAATCATTAAACCGGAAGGACCGCGTATAGGTAAAGCGGTGAAAGCGGGTGTTATTTCACTGATCATCATGAACGCTTCATGGGCCGCGGCAGTCGACAACCTGGTATTGGCGGCGATCATTATTGCTTTGCTACCGATTTCGCTCCTGCTGGCACGACTCTTTGCGGTAACCTAAATCCCTTAATATTTCTTACTTTTAACGTTCGATGGTTTTTTGACACATCAGCAGAAAATGGATTACCTACAGCAGTCGTTCAGTGTCAGGTTTGAATATAAAGTTATTTTTACCGGGCATCTCTTTAGCAGAAGCAACACGGCCTTAAAAGATTTCTTTGACTCCCGGCGCTCCGATAATATCAAGAAAATTTTTTTTGTAGTAGATGAAGGCGTGGCTAAACATCACCCTTCCCTCGAACAGGATATTCGCGCCTATTTCAGTGATATAAAAGGATACTCGTTAATTCCTGAAATATTCAAAATAGAAGGTGGGGAGAACGCGAAAAATAATTCCGGGTATTTTTACAAGCTCGTAAACGCAGTTGATGAATTCGGAATCGACCGGCACTCATACATCGTTGCAGTAGGTGGCGGTTCTATTCTTGATCTTGTGGGCTATGCGGCCGCTGTTTCGCATCGCGGTATACGGCACATTCGTATTCCAACTACCGTTCTTTCTCAGAACGACTCAGGTGTGGGCGTGAAAAACGGGATTAATTATCAATCAAAGAAAAATTTTCTCGGCACCTTCGTTCCACCTGTAGCCGTGTTCAACGACTATCATTTTCTTACCACTTTGTCCGACCAGGAATGGCGATCCGGAATTTCGGAGGCCATCAAGGTGGCCCTGATAAAAGACGCCGGCTTTTTTAATTGGCTGCGCGATAACGCACACCTGCTCGCCAGGAGAGATATGACGGCGATGAAGTACCTCATCGAACGATGTGCGCGCATGCATGTGGAGCACATTGCCGGGGGCGACCCTTTTGAGATGGGTTCTTCGCGCCCTCTTGATTTTGGTCATTGGAGTGCTCATAAAATTGAACAACTTTCTAATTTTGCCATCCGCCACGGCGAAGCGGTCGCATTGGGCATCGCGCTCGATAGTACTTATTCGTGGTTATCGGGCAGGTTAACGGAAGCGGAACTCAAACAAATTGTTTCGATGATGAAAACAGTTGGATTTGCCGTAACACATCCTTTAATGCAAATCCACGACGAAAACAGTGTGCTGCTGCAGGGATTGAATGAATTTCGTGAACACCTGGGCGGCAAGCTCACCATCATGCTGCTCGACGCCATCGGCAAAGGCGTTGAAGTACACGAGCTCGATGTTCCCCTGCTCATCAAGGCAAGCGATTGGTTGCGGGCGTCTTCATAAATTTTGCATATGCAAACATCGAAAGGACATCTTACTTACTGTAGCAATATTCATCCTGGCGAAACATGGAATGATCATTTCGGAAGATTGAAAGAAAGCATTCCTGCAATAAAGAAAAAAGTTTCGCCGGTTCAGCCATTCGGAATTGGTCTGCGCCTTGCGAATTCAGCAAGCCTTGAATTGCGAAAAGAAGAAAACCTCGCAGAATTTCAAACGTGGCTGAGCGACAACGATTGCTACGTATTTACCATGAACGGTTTCCCTTATGGCGGATTTCACCATACTGTCGTGAAAGATAAAGTGCATGCGCCCGACTGGCTTTCATCGGACCGCGTAGCATACACCATCAGGCTCGCCCAGATCCTTGCATCGCTTCTGCCCGAAGGTGTTGATGGTGGCATTTCAACGTCGCCGCTGTCTTATAAATTCTGGCATAAAGAAGACGACTACCATACGGTGTTTCAAAATGCTACAATGAACCTGCTGCAGGTGGTCGATCAATTGGTTCAGATAAAGAAAACCACCGGCAAGCTTATTCATATTGATGTTGAGCCCGAGCCAGATGGACTATTGGGAAACGGAACAGAATTTCTTCAATGGTATATTCAATATCTTTTACCCATCGGAACTACGTATATACAGGAGCGTTATAGCATTAATGAAGATGAGGCATCGTCGGTGATAAGGGAACACGTACAGTTGTGTTATGATGTTTGTCATTTCGCAGTTGGCTTCGAGAACCACGCACATATGATAGAGCAGCTTCGGTCGCTCGGGATAAAAACGGGAAAGATTCAAATCAGCGCCGCTCTCAAAGCACCGGTGCCTGAGAATACACAGGAGCGAGGTGCGTTTATCGAAGCCTTCCGCAAGTTCAACGAGCCCGTTTACCTGCACCAGGTTGTGGCTCGCAAAAAAGATAACAAACTTCTATACTATCCTGATCTCAATATAGCTCTCGATGACGCACTCAATCCCGAAGTGGCAGAATGGCGCGCGCATTATCATGTACCGCTTTTTATCGGCAGTTACGGCGTGCTCCATTCTACACAGGCCGACATAGAAAAGGTGCTTTCCCTTCATGATCTCGCGATGTTTACTTTCCATCTCGAAATAGAAACATACACATGGGAGGTTTTACCGGAAGAAATGCGGTTGCCGGTTAACGACTCGATCGTTCGGGAAATTCAATGGGTGATTGATATTCTTAAACACGAATCAACACGGTCGGAAGAGGCATATGCGTAAAACAGTCGTAATAGATATAGTGGGCCTTTCTACGTCGGTAATCGGCGATTTCACTCCCTTTATTAAGAACTACATTTCCACACGAAAGCTGCAACGCATAACACCGATGTTACCAGCCGTAACTACTTCTGTTCAGTCGACATATGTTACAGGCAAATGGCCTTCGGAACATGGTATTGTTGGTAACGGCTGGTACGATGCCACTGATTCTGAAATAAAATTCTGGAAGCAATCGAATAAACTGGTGCAGGGTGAAAAAATCTGGGATCGTGCGAAAAGCATCGATCCTTCATTCACCGTTTCGAAAATGTTCTGGTGGTATAACATGTATTCTACCGCCGATTATTCTGTAACTCCGCGTCCCAATTACCTTGCTGATGGCAGAAAAATGCCTGATTGTTATTCGCATCCGGCGGAGCTGCGCGATGAGTTGCAGAAAGAACTCGGACAATTTCCGTTGTTTCAATTCTGGGGTCCAGGGGCGAACGTTGCCTCCACGAAATGGATCGCTGATGCATCTGTTTATACTGATAAAAAATACGATCCCACCCTCACGCTTATCTATCTGCCGCACCTTGATTACTGCCTACAGAAATACGGCGTTGATTTCACGAACATCTCATCACATCTTCTTGAGATTGATAAAATTGTAGAGGACCTGGTACACTATTACGCTTCAAAAAATGCGAGCGTAATCCTTCTTTCAGAATATGGCATTTCGAATGTTGACAATCCCATTCATATAAACAGGATCCTGCGGCAGAATGATCTTCTCGGAATTCGTGTTGAGCGCGGTCTCGAACTCCTCGATGCCGGCGCTTCGAAAGCGTTTGCGGTAGCTGATCACCAGGTTGCGCACATCTATATAAATGATGCAACGCAATATCAAAATGTGCTGAACCTTGTCTCTAATCTGCCGGGAGTTGAAAAAGTTTTAAATAAAGAAGAACAAAAAAATTATCATCTCGATCACAGCCGTTCAGGAGATATTGTGTTGATGGCTTCTCAGAATAGCTGGTTTACTTATTATTTCTGGCTCGATGATGCTGTTGCGCCCGACTATGCGCGCGTGGTAGATATTCATAAAAAACCGGGCTATGATCCTGCTGAATTGTTTATGACCTCGAAGCTTCGGGCCGGCTACAAATTACTTCGAAAAAAATCGGGCTTAAGATATGTGATGGATGTAATACCTCTCGATGCGACGCTCGTGAAGGGTTCGCATGGTTCTACTATTGTTGAAGAAAAATATTTTCCAGTGTTGATTACTGACGCCGGAGTTCAGAACGGAGAACTATCAGCAACAGATATCTTCGATGTTATTTGGAACCACCTCCAGCAATAACGCCTCACGCCTCCCGATAAGCCACCGCATTTATATTCATCCCGGCCCCAACCGACGCAAACAACACCACATCTCCTGCAACAATCTCATGTTCATCAAGCTTACGCTTCTTCACCAAATCATATAAAGTTGGAATCGTGGCCACCGAACTGTTACCGAGCCAGCTGATACACATCGGCATCACATCGAGCTTCGCTTCCGGAATGCCATACAACTGGTATAATCTCTTAATAATCGCCTCGTCCATTTTCTCGTTCGCCTGGTGAATAAAAATTTTCTTCACCTCATTAAGGTGCACCCCACTTTTCTCGAGGCAATCTTTCATCGCAGCAGGCACATGCTTTATAGCATACTCGTACACCTTGCGGCCCTTCATCTTTAAGTATCTTACCGATGGATCGCTGTCGGGCGAGTACGATTTACCCATGTTGATATAATCAACCTCATCTATCGAATGTGTCTGGCATGATGAAGAAAGGATCCCAGCATTATTGGGCACATCATCGCGATACTCGATAACAGCAGCGCCGGCGCCATCGCTGAAAATCATGCTATCCCTGTCGTACATATCTATCACGCGCGACAGCGTTTCTGTGCCAATGATCAACGCTTTTTTCCCTAAACCAGATTTGAAAAACGCATCGGCCTGTATCATTCCCTGCACCCAGCCCGGGCAGCCGAATAAAATATCATAGGCGATACAGGAAGGATTTTTAATGCCCAGCGCGTTTTTAACAAGACATGCAAGCGACGGAACGGCGGCGGTTTGAATCGTGTTTTTTAAAACGTTCCCGAAATTGTGTGCCACAATAATGTGATCGATCGTTTCGGGATCAACGCCGCTATCTTTTATCGCCTCACGTGCGGCCTCTGTACCTATATCCGATGCAGTCAGGTTGTCGGTGGTGTACCTTCTTTCTTCAATGCCCGTTATCTGCTTAAACTTCTCAACAACATCGCCCGGCGCGGTAGCCAGTGGTTGCTGATCGTTGGTGTAGAAAATATGGTTGGCAAAATCCTGGTTCGTCTGAATAAATGGAGGGATATAACATCCCGTCCCCGTAATTATCGTTCGCGGCATACAAAACCAGCCTGTTTTAGCAAACTGACCGGTGTAAAGGTAGCACCGATTTCCCTTATTTTTAATGGATGAACCGGAAACTGATACTTCTCTGCCTGCTCGCTTTTTACCTCACTAATAGTCTTTTCTCTCAAAAAATAAAGGACATCTATTCCCCCGACAGGAATACCAAACTATCCATCACCGTATCTGATAAAATATCTTTTGAAGTAGCGTATAAAAATCAACCGATCGTTTCGCCCTCCAACATCGACCTGGTATTGACCGATGGCCGCCAGCTGTCGCGACCAAAAGGTTATCGTAAAGTTTCCACAAAAAGCAACAACACAGTTATCGTTTCTCCCGTCCCCGAAAAACGGGTAAATATTCCCGACATCTACAATGAAGCAAGAATAGATTTCAAATCACCGTTCAGCATTACATTCCGCGTTTACAACGATGGCGTGGCCTATCGCATCAGCAGTTCTATAAAAGATTCCATCATCGTTAAAAATGAAATTGCGCAATTTAACTTTCCATCTTCCAGTATCCTGTACTCCGAAGTGCAGGGTGGTCGCACCGACAGGTATCATACCAGCTTCGAAGAAAATTATCTCAATAAACCACTCGACAGCATAACTGAGAAAAATCTCCTGTTTAACCCGGCAGTTATCATACCGTCATCAGGACCGAAGATCGCTATTACAGAATCCGATGTGGACGACTACCCCGGCATGTTCTTAACAGGAAATGGAGCGAACACGGTTTCGGCAGTTTTCGCGCCTTATCCTAAAACCGAAAAAGCAGCCATGGCAGAATATTCACAAATAGTGGCTGCTGAACGCGAAGATTTTATCGCAAAAACAAAAGGCACGCGAAATTTCCCCTGGCGCATTCTTATGACAGCGGAACACGACAAAGACCTCCCCGCTAATGACCTCGTATACCGCCTGGCATCACCCTCAACACTCAGCGATCCGTCGTGGATTTTTCCTTCGCAATCAACCGACGAATGGATCATCAACACAAATCTCTTCAACGTCGATTTCAAATCAGGTATCAACACAAATACCTATAAATATTATATCGACTTCGCCGCGAAGTTTGGTATCGAAAGCGTAATGATGGACGCCGGCTGGAGCGACAATAACGATCTCTTTAAAATTAATCCGAATATCAACATGGAAGAGATCCTTGGCTACGCGAAAAGCAAGGGCGTAAAAATAAATATGTGGACGCTCGGCATGACGCTCGATAAACAACTTGAGCCCGCACTTGATCGCTTCAACAAATGGGGTGTAAATTTTATTATGACCGATTTTTTCGATCGCGACGACCAGGTTTCAATGAACCGTATCAAACGAATTGCCGAAGCATGCGGCCGTCACAAAATAATGATCATGTTCCACGGCGCGCCTAAACCTTCGGGCTTCAATCGCACATATCCCCATGCTATTACCCGCGAAGGCGTGCTCGGCTCGGAGTTCAATATCTGGTCCGACAGGGTTACCCCCACTCATAATGTAACACTGCCATTTACGCGGCAGCTTGCCGGTCCATTCGATTATGAGCCGGGGTTACTTAATAACGGCACCGCGAAATCGTTCAGGCCCATAGAGGGACATGTCATGTCAAATGGCACACGTACCAACCAGCTGGCCATGTATGTAGTTTATGAAAGTCCCATTCAATTTTTTTCCGGTAATCCGTCGCAGGGTATGCTTGAGCCTGAATTCATGAGCTTGCTGGGCAGCATTCCCACGGTATGGGATACCACAGTTATAGTAGATGCACAGATCTCGAAGTTTATCATTACTGCACGTAAGAAAGGCGGCGACTGGTACATTGGCGCGATGACCGATTCTGTTGCGCGGGATTTCAGTATTTCTCTCGATTTTATTGGCGATGGCAAATACAACGCAACAATTTGCGAAGATGGAATAAATGCCGATCGGTACGCCTCCGACTATAAAATCAGCAGCAGGGTCGTAACTTCAAAGGAAAAACTTTCATTTACGATGCAGCCGGGTGGTGGTTATGTGGTGCGGCTGATAAAAAAATAAACTGGAATGGTCGTGGAATGAAATTTCCATATCCTTAATTATATGAAGCAGCAGATTCCCAACAATGCCATCCGGCAAGTACTTCTATTATCTTTTATTCTTCTACTCGGTGTGGTGCTTTTTGGCGAGCTGCGAAGTTTTATTCCCGCGTTTCTCGGATCATACACGCTGTATGCGATTATGCGGAAGTACATGTTTCTCCTCGAATCGAAATACAAAATGCGAAGCAGCCTCGCGGCCGCGCTCCTGATGTTTCTGTCGTTTATAGTTATCCTGCTGCCCATCTTCCTGCTGGTAAATATGCTTACGAGCAAAGTAGCCTTTGCCATTAAACACATGAACGAGGTGTTGCTCGCCATAAAAGATTTCATCCGGCAATATGAAGTGCAATACAGGATAGAAATACTTACTGCCGAAAACATCAACAAGCTAACAAACTGGGGCGCGCAAACGTTGCCACAGATACTTGGCGCAACGCTCAGCACCGTTGTGGCCCTCGTGGTGATGTACTTCATACTTTTCTTTATGCTCACCCAGGGCAGATGGATGGAATCAAAGTTCTACGAGTGGGCACCGCTTAAAGACGAAAATCTTTTACTGCTGCGAAAAGACCTCAATAAAATGGTTCTTTCAAATGCTATCGGAATTCCGCTCATCGCCTTCCTGCAGGGTGTTGTGGCGCTGATAGGCTACCTGATTATTGGTGTGCCTCAGCCGATATTCTGGTTCGCGATCACGGCATTCACCGCCCTTCTGCCCGTTGTTGGTGCGGCCCTTGCCTATATCCCGCTTTCGCTACTCTTGTTTGCCGATGGCGACAATGTAAGGGGTTTCATTGTACTCGGCTTTGGCCTTGGCGTAATCGGCTCCGTCGATAATATCTTCAGGTTCTGGCTGGCCAAAAAGCTCGGGGATGTTCACCCGCTGATCACTGTTTTCGGGGTGATAATAGGCGTGAATATGTTCGGGTTTATCGGGATTATTTTCGGCCCGATTCTCATCTCTCTTTTCCTTATAATGATACGCATTTACGCTAACGAATTCGGAATGCAGCGCAATTCTACTACCCAACGCTGAACCCCCTGTAACAGGCTCATGATCATAGGGGTAAACGCTTAGTCGCCTGAAAAAAAATTTAGATTTAACATACAATAAAATAAATTCGGTATAGTGCTTGCTCGCTTGAATTCCGCATAATATTTTGGATTCTGTTACCGTTTAGAAAGAGCTGAAATTTATCCGAAAAAAACCCTATGTCATGCTTTGCAAGATGAAGAAGTTTGTTGTTTTGATTTTCTTCGCGGTTGCCTTGTGTACTCCCGTTTTGATGTCGGGAACAACTTCTAAAATTGATCGTGGCGCCAAACGTTATACCAGCATAGATAATTCACTTCTCACCGTTTCTTCTTCTGTTCTCTACGATAGTCTTAACCTTAATGAATTTGGATTGAACGAGAAGGCATTTAAATATGCATGGAAAGGCTATCTGAAAATGTACTCGAAGGGACAGCTTGCCAATCCGGGGTATTTTTCAATTATCGACTTCAGTCAGTCATCGTGCAGCAAAAGACTATATATAATTGACCTCCAGGAGATGAAAATGTTCAAGCACACCTACGTGGCGCATGGACGGAATTCCGGAACCGAATACGCAAAATCGTTTTCCAACAGACCAGAGTCGCACAAAAGCAGCCTGGGATTCTATATCACCGGAACTACATATTCAGGAATTCATGGTTTGTCGCTGAGGATCGATGGGGTGGAAAAAGGTATAAATGATAAAGCATGGGCGCGCAGAATAGTAATTCATGGCGCCGACTATGTAAGCAACGATTTCCTGGATTCAAATCCATTCACCGGAAGAAGCTATGGATGCCCCGCGGTTCCCCTGGAAGAAAGAGACTCGATCATCAATGCAATAAAAGAAGGAAGCTGCCTGTTCATTTATCATCCTTCGAAATTGTACCTGAGCAAATCAAAAATATTAAACGGCTAAGAGTGAGGACGTAAAACTTCAGTTAGTGAAGGCGAAAAAGCTCAATTTAGGATTCGTACCCTATGATTGGGCTTTTCTTTTTTGTAGAAGTATTGCTACACCGTATCAAAAATTTTTTAATATTCCTGCCTGGCGACAACTACCATAACCGATTGACGTTTAATAACTTACGATTTGTCGTTCTTTTATTTTGACTGCTGCGAGCCGGAAAATTTTAATATTGGAACGTTTTTTTCTCCTTTTATTCCAACAAAACTATTGTTAACTAAAAGCGTTTCTCATGAAAAGCATTCTCTTCATTGCCTTTTTAGCATTAGCAACTATAGGCTGTGACACACCAGAAAACTCCACAGGTTCCGATACAAGCAGTGATACCGCAATGAGCCAGCCTTCCGAAATGGGCAGCGACACAGCAGCAACAGTACCTGTGGACACTACCAGCACAACACCGAATCCCACCGATACAACCCAATTGAAGTAGCAAACTTTAATCGGCAACGAATAGGAGCTTGGAATGAGGCTGTTTCCATGAAACAGCCTTTTTGTTTTATCGCGGATATTTTATGCCCGTAAGCATTTAACTTTATCCCGTTTAAAACAAAAATTCCATGTTAAAGCAAATTTTCCTGTTCGTTTTGTGTTCCGTTGTGCTTTTTTCCTGCGTTAGCTCTAAAAAGTATAAAGCCAGCCAGGTTCGTTATGAAGAGTTGAATAAGGAATATGCCCGCCTCCAGTCGGACCTCAGAAATTGTGAAGAATTTTCTGCCAGGCAAAAAGCCAATATGCAGACTGAACTGGATGCGCTCAGAAAAGAAAATGCCTTTCTTAAAGAAAATAATACCAATGTTCTTAACCAGTTGAAAGATCTTTCGGTTCTTTCTGCAACACAAGCTGAAAGTGTAAAAAAATCCCTGGAGAACCTGAGCTCAAAAGACGCTTACATCCAGGATCTTCAATCGGCCATGTCGCGCAAAGATTCTTTGAATATGGCGCTGGTTATGAATCTGAAGAGCGCACTCAACGATGTTAATGATAAAGACATTAACGTGCAGGTTGAAAAAGGAGTGGTGTATATTAATATTTCCGATAAACTTCTGTTCAGAAGCGGAAGCGCGGTGGTATCGGAAAGCGCGATGACCGTTCTGGGAAAAGTTGCCCAGGTGCTTAACGCCCATCCAACTCTCGATATTCTTGTTGAGGGCCACACCGATTCAGTTCCTATTAAAAATAATTGTATTCTCGACAATTGGGATCTCAGCACAAAACGTGCAACTTCGATAACCCGTATCCTGCAGAATGACTATAAAATTGACCCTGTGAGACTCACTGCTGGTGGAAGAGCTGAATATATTCCGGTTGTATCGAATGATACGGAGGAAGGAAGAGCAGCCAACCGCCGCACGCGTATCATTATTTTGCCCCAGCTCGATCAGTTCTTCAAATTGCTTGAGCGAAAAGGGTAGCAACAAAACTCGTTTATATGTTATGGCAGGGCAGACGACAAAGTTCTAATGTTGAGGACAGGAGAGGAATAGGTGCGGGCGGACTCGCCATTGGTGGCGGGGTAATTGGCGTAATCGCTATTATTATTAACCTGCTTATGGGTGGCGATCCATCGCAGATACCCGAGCTGCTGCCACAGCAGCAGAGCCAACCGATGTCGCCGGAACAAACCGCGGCTGATGATGAGCGGGCACAATTCGTGAAAGTGGTGCTCGCCGAAACGGAGGATGTTTGGAACAGCATCTTCCAGAAGCAATCCAATGCTGATTATCCTGAGCCGACTCTCGTTCTTTTCAGAAACATTGTGCAATCGGGCTGCGGAAATGCAAGTGCGGCTTCAGGTCCTTTTTACTGCCCTCCCGATCAGAAATTATACATCGACCTTTCTTTTTACGAAGAACTTCAGAACCGGTTTAATGCTCCCGGCGATTTTGCGATGGCTTATGTTGTGGCGCATGAGGTGGGTCATCATGTGCAGCAGTTGCTGGGTACCACCGAAAAAATGGCCAGGGAAAGGCAACGGCTCAGCGAAACCGAATACAATAAGCTATCTGTAAAACTGGAGCTGCAGGCTGATTTTTTTGCGGGAGTGTGGGCACATTATGCCAACCGGGCAAAAATTCTGGAAGCAGGTGATATAGAAGAAGCGTTGAACGCGGCAAATGCCATTGGCGACGACAGGCTTCAGCGCCAGGCGCAAGGCACTGTTGTTCCGGATGCTTTTACACATGGAACATCTGAGCAAAGAATGTATTGGTTCAAAAAAGGATTTGAAACCGGCGACCCATCGCAGGGGAATACATTTTCTGACCCGTCGTTGAACTGATTAATCGTGATGCTCGCTATGAAGGTGTAGCTCCTGACGGGCTTTTTCAGCATTCTTGTTGGTGATCGTCAGTTGAAATTTGGTGTTCAAACTAATCGTCACGTCCTGGTTCAACATGATGGTCCGGATAGCTGTGTCATTGGTCAATACTGCTGCCAGGTCCGTTGCAAGAGCAGAACCGCTGATGATGTTGGAAACCCTTCCATTTTTAAACTCAATCGAGAATTTATATCCCGACTTTCGTCCACTTCCAGCCTTCTCAAAATCAATGCGGTTAAGATCGAGTGTCTGGTTTGCTACATACGATTTCTTCAATAGAATCTTAATGATAGGCAGATACTTGTTCCAAACATGGATGTACATCATTGCTTAGGAAATTGAATTGTTACTTAAAAGGCCGGGATTACAACCATAAAAATTGTGCCGCGGCCTTTCAAACCCGCGCTGTTCCACAGTTATAGACGATTTTTTAATTTGTTTCTTTCGTGAATAATGTGCGCGGCTTCAATCAGGCGCTCCACCTGCTCATAAAAATAAATGAGGCCGCTCCGCTCTCGGGTTTTCAGATGATGGAAATCGCCGGCCACAAGTGTTTTCGCCGCTTCCCATAATTGCCAACGCATTTGAGGCAGGTTCGCGTATTCAAATATGTCGCTGATGGCGTATTCCGGGTTCTCGGTTTCCTCTATGGTAAGGCCTCGTGGTTTCATTTCCCACGCCTCCTGTTTTTCAAATGTTCTCATTGTTTCAAATTTTAGGGTGTTAATACTGTTGGATTGCCGACATAATACTTCGGCTGATCGGAATGGATTCCGAATCTTTGAGCCGTTAATCGTCTCAGCAATATTATGCTAAAGTCTATTACCTTTAGATAAATATCTGAGAGTGTTTTCACCACCAGAATAATGTTTTTATACCATGAAAGTGACAGATCGGCTGCAGGAATATTTAAACCTTCGCAACATTTCGCCATACACTTTTGAAAGAACGTGCGGCATAGCAAACGGGTACCTCAAGAAACAAATGAAAGGCAAAGGATCGATTGGTTCTGAAATAGTTGAGCGTATAACTGAAAAGTACAAAGACCTGAATGTTACATGGCTCCTTACCGGAAAAGGCAATATGCTTATCACGAATTACCCGGTCAACGAACAGGTTTATTCGATGGCCGATAAAGAACAGGAATACACACGGCACGAGCAAACCGTCAAAAGTCTACGAGAAAAAATTCTAATACTCGAGAATGCTCTCGCCGATAAAGAAAAGATCATTAAGCTGCTCGAAAAGCAAGCCAGTGGCCAATAAATTGCAACTCCCTATA
>JAEUVS010000009.1 GCA_016786745.1 Chitinophagaceae bacterium
TTTTTATTCATAAACGCGTTGTAATAAATCAGACGCAGAACGTGAAATAAGGTTACAGTCTGCTTCAATGTTTTTTGTAAATTGATTTTCGTGAACTACCTGGCACATGCATACCTGTCGTTCGGTGATGTTGAAGTATTAACGGGCAATCTTATCAGCGACTTTGTTAAGGGCAAGAAGAAATTTGAATATCCGGCGCGCATACTCGCTGGAATAAATCTTCATCGTGCTATTGATGAATTTACTGACGATCATGAGGTTAATAAGACTGTCTCAAAAATCTTCAGACCATTTTACGGCCTTTACAGCAGCGCGTTCCTTGATGTTATTTACGATCATTTTTTAGCGCTTGAACTTGCTGCCGGCGTTGACAATTTCGAGGAGTTTACACACTCTGTGTATCGCGGAATTGAAAAATTCAGACACCTGTTTCCCCCGGCTTTTAACAATATCTTTCCATTTATGAAGCAACACAACTGGCTTTTCAATTATCAATTCTCCTGGGGAATTGAAAAAAGCCTGGAGGGTCTTGTGCATAGGGCGGCGTACATGACGGAGAGCGCTACTGCGTTCAGGTTGTTCAATGAGAGATATGATGAATTTAAAGCGGCCTACCAGGCTTTCTTTCCCTCTTTGAAGGCGGTTGCTCTCGAAAAATTTTCAGATATTCACTAAATGTTTTTAACCACCAGGTTCCGGTTATCCTTATCGCTCCTGATATTAACTCTTGCAGCCTGCCGGGATAACCACCCGGCGCCTGTTCAACCAGTAAATGTTCAACCCACCAATACGGTTCGGGAGCAAAAGCGTGCCTCCAACATGGATAAATCGCCGATGGATATAGCCTACCTGCCCGAAGATTTCCCCGTCTTAAAAATGTCTGGCAAAGCAACCGGCGAGCCTGTGGCGCGGGTAATTTATTCCAGGCCCGCAAAAGATGGGCGGACAATTTTCGGTAACGTGGTTAAATATGGCACCTACTGGCGGTTAGGCGCAAATGAGGGGACCGAGCTGGAATTTTTCAGGGACGTAAAGATCCAGGGCAGGACAGTGAAAAAGGGCAGGTATATATTATATAGTGTTCCCTATCAGAAAAAATGGACCATCAAACTGAATGATGACCTGTACACCTGGGGACTGAGCATTCACAGCGCTAAAGACATCTATTCGTTCGACGTACCCGTAACAACTTCACCAAATGTTTACGAGGTCCTTACCATGAAGTTTGAGTCAGAGGAAAACGGAGCAAGGCTCATGATGGCGTGGGATAGTGTAAGAACTTATCTTCCGATCAATTTTTAACATGTGCGGAATTGCCGGTATCATTTCAAAAGATGTATCCCGGATCAATGAAAACATATTGGTCCGCATGGGCAGCTGCCTGGCACATCGCGGCCCCGATGGAAAAGGTACATGGACAAACAATGATCGAACCGCAGGGTTTTCGCATACACGGCTTACGGTAATAGATACAAGCGAAACGGCGGCGCAACCTATGCATTACGACGGCCGCTATACCATTATATATAATGGTGAAATTTATAACTATATCGAGCTGCGCGCCGGGCTGGCCGGGGCAGGGTATAAATTCAGGACTGTTTCAGATACCGAAGTGATACTTGCAGCATACGCTCATTACCGCGAAGAATGTGTCCGGCACTTCGATGGGATGTTTTCATTTGCAATATGGGACGATGTTGACAAAGTGCTGTTTTGCGCCCGCGACCGCTTCGGCGAAAAGCCGTTTTATTATGCGCAAAATGATGGTTTATATTTTGCTTCGGAAATAAAGGCTCTCCTTGCGGCAGGGATTAATGATGCAACCGACGACGGAATGCTGCTGCAGTTTCTCGGCACGGGGCGCACGATAGACCCGGCCAATTCTTCGCGAACTTTTTATTCATCAATAAAAAAACTTCCTGCTGCCCATTGGATGAAATTCGATTACGAAAGTTCATCTGGTGAAATAAAAAAGTACTGGGATGTATCGAAACAGGTTGTGAATATTCCCTTAAACGAGGCGCTGGAGATGTTGGACAGCCTGCTAACGGTGTCGGTCAGACGCCGGTTGCGCAGTGACGTTAGCCTGGGAACGAGCCTCAGTGGTGGATTGGATAGCTCCGGCATTGCTGCTACACTTTTTTCATGCAATGTTAGCAATCTGAAAACATTCACCGCATCATTCCCGGGTTTTGAGAAAGACGAATCAGCAAACGCAGCATTGGTAGCAAAAAACTTCGGACTAACGAATCATACCGTTGAGCCGGGGGCGAAAGACCTTGCCGACACGATGGGCCGGCTGGCCTATTATCACGATGAGCCGGTTGCTACCGCCAGCGTATATGCGCAGTTTAAGGTTTTTGAACTCGCGGCCTGGCAGAACGTTACGGTTTTGCTTGATGGACAGGGCGCCGATGAAGTGTTCGCAGGTTACGATCATTACCGCAAATGGCGGCTGCGTACAATACTGCCCGGCTACACAGCTTTGCTTCTTGAAAAAAGGGAGAGAAAGAATTTGACAGCATTGCCGTTTTTGAATGTTGATTTTCTTTCAGTAGCAATCGAGCAGGTAGATGTTACAAAACCAGTGGTGCGTGAGCTTAACGATTTGTTGTACTTCGACACATTTTGTTACGGCCTTGAGCAATTATTAAGATATGCCGACAGAAACTCGATGGCTCATGGTCGCGAGGTGAGGTTGCCTTATCTGTATCATGAGCTGGTGAGCTTTGTTTTCAGCCTGCCTGCTGCATATAAAATTCATGAAGGGTACACGAAGTGGGTGCTCAGAAAGTTGATGGACGATAAGATTCCTGATGAAATTGTGTGGAAGAAGAGAAAGACTGGCTTTGAGCCTCCTCAAAGAAAATGGATGGAAAATAGCAGGATGATAGAGTATTTAAGAGAAGCAAAGAGTCATCTTGTTCAATACGGCTTGCTGGATAAACTTGTCCTGGATCAACGGCCATCCTCAAACGAAGCTTTCGATAGGCAGGCATATGAGTGGAGGTGGATGGCAATATCAGCTTTTATACGAAATAAAAAAGGGGTCTGAATAGAAATTCAACCCCGTTTTTAAAATCCAATATCCTATGAAAAACCGCTGTAAAAATAAGGGACTGGTGCGATATCCGCAATAGATTTTTTGCAAAAACAGGGGGGTTTTTTCACCTAATTTTTGACAAGCTTTTCCTGGGACACCTGGTTTGTGTGTTTGTTAACAAAACGAATGAGGTAGATGCCTTTTTCCAATGATGAAACATTGATTGCCTGGAGACCTGTTATGCGGGCTTGAGAAATCCTTAAACGACCGCTTGCATCGGTAATTACAACATCGAGCGGCGACTCCGACCTTACGATCAGTACGTGATCCACCGGGTTCGGGTAGAATCTAAAGGTTGGTTCACCAATAACCGTTACAGGAAGAGTTTTTGAATAGAGCGAATCGCCCTCTTTATAGGAATACCTGATCCTGTAAAAACTCCGGCCTTTAACCGGTGCATCGTCTGTCCATGAATACGCTTTCTGTTTGGAAAGATTGGTAAGCACACTGACAACATCGTAGCTTTTCCCGTTGTTACTCCGTTCTATCGCGAAATAATCTGGGAGGGAGCCATCAACTATCCAGCTTAAAATGATCTTTGAACTTTCCGTTAACCTTGAACTGAGGTCTGTGATGATGCGGCCCGGATCTTCCTTTACATACTCTGCCGGCGACCATTCGGGTACATGCGTTTGAGAATAGGACGCAAGCGCAAGAAAGCTTACGTAAATTGAAAGCAGTATTTTGAACATAGAATCTAATGGGTAGAAAATGGATATAGTTATCAACAAAAGTAATGCCGCCATGTGGAAAACTACACACTACGTTGAAAATTAACAGAATTTAACTATGACAACACGAAAGGTACTCGCACGAAAAAGAATTGCCCTGGTGGCACACGACAACAAGAAAAAGGAATTGGTGGAATGGGTGGAAACAAACAGGAAAGAGCTTTCGCGACATGAATTGTTCGCGACAGGCACCACCGGCCGCATGATGGAAGAGCAATTGGACCGCCCGGTATCTAAATTGCTAAGTGGACCTATAGGGGGCGACCAACAGATCGGGGCAATGATCGCCCAGGGTTCGCTCGACGTCCTTATTTTCTTTTGGGATCCAATGGAGGCGCAGCCGCACGACAGTGATGTAAAGGCCCTGCTGAGAGTGGCGATCGCGTGGAACTGCATCGTGGCGTGTGACAGCGCTACGGCTGATTTCATCGTCAGCTCCCCACTTATGCTCAAAGAATACGAGGTAAAAATTCCCGATTATTCAACATATCTGCAAAGGAAAATCAACATTTGAAGATTAAACAGGCAATACAGGGCGATAGCATAGCAAAAAAGACGTTACGGTATGGACTCAAAGTGTTAGCCTGGATTTTCGGAGTATTATTAATGGTGTGGTTCGCCGCATGGATTTATGTGGTGACGCAGGAAAACGACCTGAAAGAACGGATATCGGATGCCATCCGGGTTAAAACACGGGGCGAAGTAGAAATTGAAGGTCTTTCCGTCGGCTTCTTCCGGACATTCCCGTTCATTTCCCTGCAGTTAGAAAAGGTGGTGATTAAAGATAGTGTTACTGCCTATGCTCATAAGGACTTTCTTAGAGCTTCGGATATCTATTTAAGGATAAGCCTTCCGGGACTCATCCGCGGAAAAGCGAGGATTGGCAAGATTCTTATCAGGAACGGGGAGATCAACATAGCTTCCGACTCAATCGGGAATTCTAACGAATACATTTTACAAACAAAGCCGAAAGAGGGTCGCGAAACGCTCACCGATTTCCCCGATCTCGAAATGCAGAATATAAATGTTACGTATGTACGACCAACGAGGATGAAGGACTACAACGCGTTTATACGCCTGCTAAAATGTTCTGCAAAAGATAAAAATGGCGTGTTGGATTTGAAAGTGAACCTTGGTATGATGGTCAAAAATATTTCATTTAATACACGCCGGGGCTCGTATCTGAAACAGAAAAAATTCGAAGGCAGGTTTAATCTAAACTATAACAGGAAGAATAAGGATCTGACCTTTAAGAATATTACCATTTACCTCGACGATCATCCTTACATATTTGATGGAGGCTTCAATCTCGATAACAGCAACGGCTTGTTCATGCTTGATATCCGCACCGAAAGCGTCCTGTACGAAAACGCTGCAGCTGTATTAAATGAACCTGTGCAAAGGGCCCTGGAACCTTATTCTGTAATGGAACCTGTTGACCTGCACGTGAGGGTTTCGGGCAGAACGGTTTACCGCTACATCCCCTTTGTAGACGTGAGAATGAACGTAAAGAATAGTAAAGTGACAACGCCCCAGGGTGTTTTTGAGAACTGTTCATTCAAAGGATACTACACAAATCAAATGACGAAGGGTAAGGAAAGAGATGACGCCAACTCCTTTATTTTATTTGAACAATTCACGGGGAAATGGGAGAACATTACGTTTAAATCCGACACGATTAAAATTTCCAATCTTATAAAACCTTTTCTAGAGTGCGATGTGGCTTCGGAAGTAGATATGAAGACGCTCAACAAACTGGCAGACAGCCGAACGTTTAGCTTCCTGGGTGGTAAAACATCTTTCGATATAGAATTTAAAGGTCCGATCAACGGCGATGACAGCGTGGCCTCCAATATAAACGGAACAATAAATATAGCTGACGCCTCTATCAGGTATAATCCACGAAATGTGCTTTTAGCAAATTGCAATGGAGATCTCAGATTTGAAAACAATGATCTTTCTGTAAGCAAACTGAATGCGTCGGTAGGTAAAACAAAACTGCTGATGAAAGGCACCGCAGCGAATTTTTTATCGTTACTGAACGTGAGCCCTGAAAAGCTGTTGTTGAAATGGAAAATTTCATCGCCCCAACTTCATCTCGAAGATTTCAAAAGCTTGCTTTCTTCATCGAAGAGTGAGAAAATTGAGCGGCAGAAAAAATCTTCAATTGCCCAAACATCGTCGCGGATTGACAAAATGTTTGCTGAAGGAGATATGTACATCAGCCTTGAAAGCCCGGCAATGGATTACAAAACGTTCAGGGCGGCCGGCGTAAAAATGGATGTAGTGTTTACACCTGCCGAAATAAGAATGGAGCGTGTGGCGTTCGATCATGCCGGCGGTACAATGAATGTGCAGGGTGCAATGAAAAACGGCACAGGAAAAAATCCGGTGAACCTTCATGTAATCATGAACAACATGGACATTCCAAAGCTGTTCACCGCTTTTGATAACTTCGGGCAGGATGCGGTGACGTATGAAAATTTAAAAGGAAAAATTTCAGCAGACGTCCACTACAATACTTCGGTTACCAACAAAGCCACGCTTGTAACTGAGGATTCTGAAGGAACGATCGATTTCGAATTGACGGACGGCGAGTTGAATAATTTCGCACCGTTGCAGGAAATTTCTCAAAAAGTTTTTAAAAAGCAGGACTTCAGCAACATCCGGTTCGCCACGCTCAAAAACCGGCTTGACGTAAAAGGCACCGCATTCGTCATCAACTCGATGGACATCAGGTCTACCGCCCTGAATTTTACTGTAGAGGGTGTATACGATTATAAAAAGGGTACCGACATGTTTATCAGGATGCCATTACGCAATCTTCTTAAAAGCCAGGCAAATACAGATCTCAGCGATGATGGAAAACCAGCAAGAGGAGTAAGTATAAGATTACGGGTAAAAACCGGCGACGACGGAAAGCTGAAGATCAGCTGGGACCCGCTGAGACTGGCCAAAAAGAATAAAAAAGATGTACTCGATTCAGCGGAAGAGAAAAAGTAAGAATCGGTAAATTTGCAGATTCACCTATGGGATTCAAATTACACACTCCATACAAACCTGCAGGCGACCAGCCGCAGGCAATAGAACAGCTTACCAATGGAATTCTCGAAGGCGAGCGGTATCAAACCCTTCTTGGCGTAACAGGTTCGGGTAAAACGTTCACCATCGCGAATGTTATTCAAAACGTTCAGAAGCCAACGCTTGTGCTCACTCACAACAAAACGCTTGTTGCACAATTATATGGCGAATTCAGGCAGTTCTTTCCCGAGAATGCTGTTGGATATTTCGTGAGCTATTACGACTACTATCAACCCGAGGCATATATGCCGGTGAGTGACACATATATCGAGAAAGATCAGAGCATTAACGAGGAGCTGGACAAACTGCGGCTGCAGGCGACTGCGCAGCTTTTGAGCGGAAGAAGGGATATTATAGTAGTGGCATCGGTGAGTTGTATTTATGGTATCGGTAACCCTACCGAGTACGAAAACAGCATTATCCGGTTGCAGCCGGGCCAGGTAATTTCAAGACAGGGCTTTCTACATTCACTCGTGAATTCGCTTTATACCCGCAGCCAGGGAGAATTTGGAAGAGCAACATTCAGAGTGCAGGGCGATACGGTTGACATTAACCTTCCTTACCTCGACTATGGTTATCGCATTTCGTTTTTTGGTGATGAAATTGAAGAAATTGAAAGCATCGATGTGAAGAACGGAAAGCGGATGATGAAGCTTGAAAACGCCGCCATCTTCCCTGCCAATCTCTACCTCGCCCCTAAAGATATGATGCAGCAGATACTTGCAGAGATACAGGATGAAATGCTGGCACAGGTTGAATATTTCAAATCGGTTGGAAAGTTTATTGAAGCGCAACGGTTAAGTGAACGGGTAACATTCGATGTAGAGATGATTCGTGAACTTGGATTTTGTAATGGCGTTGAGAATTACTCAAGATTTTTCGATCGTCGCAAACCGGGCTCGCGGCCCTTCTGCCTGTTAGATTATTTTCCGAAAGATTTCCTGTGTGTGATAGACGAAAGTCACCAGACTGTTCCCCAGGTGAGTGGAATGTATGGTGGCGACCGCAGCAGGAAACTGATTCTCGTTGACTATGGCTTCAGGCTTCCTTCCGCGCTTGATAACCGGCCACTGAATTTTCATGAGTTTGAGAACATGATCAACCAGGTAATATTTGTTTCCGCGACACCCGGCGATTATGAATTGGAAAAAACAGGTGGAGTTGTCGTTGAACAGGTTGTACGCCCGACGGGACTGCTGGATCCGCCGATTGAAATCAGGCCAAGTGTAAACCAGATTGACGATCTGCTTGATGAAATTGATAAGCGCGTAACAAAAGGTGATCGGGTGCTTGTAACGACGCTTACAAAACGGATGGCCGAAGAGATGGACAGGTATCTTCACAGGATAAATATCAAATCGAAATATATACACAGCGAGGTAGATGCGCTTGAACGCGTTGAGATATTAAGACAATTGAGATTAGGTGAGATTGATGTGCTCGTTGGCGTGAACTTACTTCGTGAGGGCCTCGATCTTCCGGAAGTTTCGCTTGTTGCCATACTTGATGCGGATAAGGAAGGATTTTTGAGAAACGAAAAATCACTGACGCAAACAGCTGGACGTGCGGCGAGAAACGTTGATGGCCTGGTAATTTTCTATGCCGATACGATGACCGAAAGCATGCAGAAAACAATAGACGAAACGAGTCGCAGAAGAGAGAAACAAGTCGCGCACAACACGGAACACAATATTGTTCCGAAAACAGTTACCAAGAGTAAGGAGCAGGTATTCGCGCAAACATCCGTATTGGATATTAAAGGTTATGATCCGAGAAATCCGCATGCGCTTGGCCCGGAAGAGCCTCCTGTTACACTCGCCGCTGAAGAGCAGGTGGAATATGTTACCATTCCTCAAATAGAAAAAGGTATTGCGAAAGTGAGGAAAGAAATGGAGAAGGCCGCCCGCGACCTCGACTTCATGGAAGCGGCACGCTTGCGCGACGAGATGTTTTCTTTGAAAAAGCGACTCGAAGAGATGAAAATAAAGTGAACATCGTGATGCCTGCATCAAGCACGAAAGAATACACTCCCCTGCCATAATACTTTTTCGCAAACTGGCTCATGGCCCTGTAAAACTGCCGCACATATCTTATATCCTTCTTTGTGCTGCCACCCTTGAAATGCGTGATAGTCGTTTCCGCGAAATAGTAATTTTTATATCCTGCTTTCTGTATACGGTAGCTTAGGTCTATGTCTTCCGCGTACATAAAAAATCTTTCGTCGAATCCGCCGGTTCGTTCTAGTACGCCTTTCTTAATCATCATAAAAGCTCCCGATAAAACATCTACCTCATGATTTTCCATTTCGTTGAGGTTGCTGAGGTAGTATTTAGACTTAGAGATGCCGGATAGTTTCATGAGCGATACTGCAGGAGTGGGAAAACCTCTTTTGGACTCGGGGAGAAATTCGCCCTGGCCATTTACCATGCGCACCCCGATCGCACCTGCCGCGGGATGCGCCTCCAGGAAAGCAAGGCATTTAACAAAACAATCGGGAGGAATAAGCGTGTCGGGATTCAGGAAGAGTACAAACTTGCCGGCGCTCATCGCGAGACCTTTGTTGTTCGCCTTCGCGAAACCCTCGTTAACGGAGTTGGAAATAAACTGAAAACCGGGGAACAGCGGTTGAAGATAGCCGATACTTCCGTCGACAGACGCATTGTCGATAATAATCACCTCTGCCCCGATGCCTTCGATGGCTTTTGAAACGGAATAAAGGCAGTGTTCGAGGAGGTGTTTAACATTATAATTTACAATGATAATTGACAGGGTCACGGGGATAAAGGTAGCTAAAGGAAAAGGTAGACGCATTCACTTCAAAGCCTTAATTTTGGCGGTGCTGCAAAAGCGGCCGGGAAAGAATGCCTCTATTTGATATTTCATTACCGCCCTCCATTGCTAAAGCCTTGCACCTGCCCGGGAAATCTCCCGAACGACAGCAAATGAAGATTTTGAAAAAATTGTTAAACAAGGCCAGGTTTACTGAATTCGGTCAGCGGTATCATTTTGATGAGATCCTTCTTTCCAAAAAGAAATGGGAAGAGTTTCGTAAACGGGTGCCGCTGTTTGATTACAATAAGATTTACAAGGACTGGTGGCACCGTACACTTGAGGGTATTCCGGATGTATGCTGGCCGGGCAGGATTAAATATTTCGCACTCAGTTCCGGTACTTCGGAGGCCGCAAGCAAATACATTCCTATTACCAACGACCTTATGCGTGGTAACCGCATGATCATGATAAAACAACTGATCAGCCTGCGCACGTATCATGACATACCTGTACGCAGCATCGGCAAAGGATGGCTGATGCTTGGTGGCAGCACCGACCTCGAAAAGGGACCGGGATATTATGCCGGCGACCTTAGTGGCATCACGGCTAAAAAAGCTCCGTTCTGGTTCAGTCCTTTTTATAAACCCGGAAAGAAGATTGCGAAGACAAAAGACTGGAACAAGAAGATTGACAAGATCATTGAGGAGGCGCCCAACTGGGATATCAGTTTCATAGTTGGAGTGCCTGCATGGATTCAACTGTGCATGGAAAAAATAATCGAACGCTACAACCTCAATACGATCCACGACATCTGGCCGAACCTTTCTTTCTTCGTTCATGGAGGCGTGTCGTTCGAACCCTATAAGATAGGATTTGAAAAACTTATCAGCAAGCCGCTTACCTATATAGAAACATACCTTTCTTCCGAAGGTTTTATAGCATACCAGGACAGGCAGTTTGCAAAAGGAATGCGTCTCGCATTAAACGAACACATCTTTTTTGAGTTCGTTCCATTCAACGATAAAAATTTTGATGCGGATGGAAACATCGTGCCAGATGCCGGGGTATTGATGATCCATCAGCTGGAAGAAGGTGTTGACTACGCGATACTGCTAAGCACCGCGGCAGGCGCGTGGCGGTATCTTATCGGCGATACCATAAAGCTCGTTGATAAAAAGCGGAGTGAAATTATTATCACCGGCAGAACGAAGCACTTCCTTAGCCTGGTGGGTGAACACCTGAGTGTTGACAATATGAACAAGGCGGTTAAACTCGCGAGTGCGGAACTGAATATCTGCATTCCGGAGTTCACTGTTGCGGGTGTGCCTCACGGTTTATTCTTTGCGCACAAATGGTGGGTGGCCTGCGACGACCATACCGACCCCGAAGTGCTTCGACGAAAAATAGACCAGCATCTCGTAGCGCTGAACGACGATTATGCCGTCGAGAGAAAAAGCGCGCTCAAGGAAGTTTACCTCGATATTTTACCTGAAGCAAAGTTCCTGGAATTTATGAACCTTAAAGGTAAAATTGGCGGCCAACACAAATTTCCCCGGGTAATGAAAGGAAAAATGTATGAGGAGTGGGTCAGGTTTTTAGAATGAATACATTTGTGAAATGTGGCATGCCATAGTAAATGGACTAATGTTGGGGCTG
Organism: Chitinophagaceae bacterium; assembly: GCA_016786745.1. GTDB lineage: Bacteria > Bacteroidota > Bacteroidia > Chitinophagales > Chitinophagaceae > Flavitalea. Next base: position 11,344 of record JAEUVS010000009.1, read on the forward strand.
GTTCTGATGATCTCGGTGGGTCCTGTTATCTTCTCGATTATCAAGCAAAGTCTAAACAACGGCAGGGAGGGAGGTTTCAGTTTTGTTGCAGGCGTGTGGCTCAGCGACATTATTCTCATAACAATCAGCAATGCATTTTCGGAGCTGGTGAACCAGCTGATGGAATATCGGAGGCTACTCGGCATTACAGGGAGTTTGTTTCTCCTGCTTATGGGTGTGTTCTATGTTTTTTTCAAGAAGGTAAAATTGCAGGCGCCGGATGGGGGCATCCTGAAATTCACAAAAACAGATATTCTCAAAATCTTTTCGTCGGGGTTTTTGATAAATACGCTGAACCCAAATGTGTTTCTTTTCTGGCTGGGTACCGCTACTGCATTCGCGAGCGAGTATACTTTCAACGAACGCATTATTATCTTTTCAATATCTCTCGCGCTTAATGTAACAGCCGACATACTTAAGGTGCTTATGGCAGGGAAACTGCGCACGAGGCTGACGGTTCATAATATTTCGCTCATTAATAAAATTTCGGGTACTATATTATTAGGGTTTGGAATTGCGCTGCTGGTCGGTACGATGCTTTCAAATAAATAACGGTATCTTATTATCTTGCGACAAAGCCAGTAATGAATGGCGGTGAAAACCAAAGGGCTGGTGCCCCGGTTATGGCGGAAAACAAAAAGGGTTTTACTCGTACTCTTTCTACTTCATTTCGTTTATATCCTTCTGTTGAAATGGGTAAATCCTCCCATCACCATTACTCAGCTGGGTAGCTTAATCAGCGGCGACGGATTGAAACGCGATTATATAGATCTCGAAGATATGTCGGTGTACTCCAAGCTAGCCTTTATAGCGGCCGAAGATCAGAAATTTCCTGACCATGGCGGCTTCGATTGGAAAAGCATCGGCAAAGCAATGGACTATAATAAACGCAATCCAAATAAAATCCGCGGCGCCTCAACGATTAGCCAGCAGGTGGCGAAGAACGTATTTTTGTGGCAGGGACGAAGCAATTTCAGGAAAGGACTTGAGATGTATTTCACTTTCATGATCGAGTTGGTGTGGAGTAAAGAGCGAATCCTGGAGATGTATATGAATGTATCCGAAACCGGAGAGGGTATTTTTGGAATTGAAGCTGCGTCGCAGGCACTTTTCAGGAAGCCGGCAAAAAAACTCACACGACGCGAAGCAGCGCTTATTGCTTCGAGCCTGCCCAATCCCAAAATTTACACGATCGCTCCAATGTCGAAATACGTGGCTGAAAAATATCCACGAGTTTTAAGATATATGGCCAGTCTGGAAAAAGATGAGGATATACAGAAACTGGTTCAATAGTCATCGCACATCAATAGTAAATCGCGAACTGTTCAGCGACGGCTTTCCTGGAATGCACGTACTTATCGCCAGTTTACAATTATATGTGCCCGGCGCAAGCGGGAGTGGGAAAATACCGGCTTGACTTTCACGCGGATTATCAACAGCGCTTACTTTCAATCCTGTATTTATATACTGAAAAACGGAGTCGCTTTTATAAATAGCCATATACACTGAAGAACTATCGTACGGAGCCTGTTGGAAATATTTAAGATATTCTACAGGAGTTTGAATAGTGAATCTTAACGAAAGTGTTTTCTCTACCTGTTCCGTTTCAACATTGTCGATCATCACTTTTGAAAAAGAGAAATAGTTGGGAACAAATCTTCCTCCATTTTTTTCACCGCTTCTCAATATGAACACATCATCGAAGGATTCATTGTATTGCCCGAACACATAAGCAGGACGGCCTATATAATTTTCTTCTATCGGCCAGTAATTGTAGTTATTTCGCCTGTATGTTGGTGTGTTGAGAGCCAGGGCAGTGTCGCCGGCATAATACCAATATTTTGAGGGCTTCTGGTAAGTGTCGAGAAACACGACTGGTAAATCCTTAGCGCGGGTGTGAATCTGTTTCGCAAACACTTTGTTGCCATGAAATTCGTCTTTAAAAATCCACCATGCGGGCGGCACATTGGCGAACATGATAACCCGCCCGATAAAAACAAGTGTGATGGTAAGAGGAAGAAAGCGGTATAAAAGATGACGCAGTTTCGTTCTATCAAGCAGGTATTGATGACTTAATACAATTAAACCAATAAAAGCGGGTATGGTCCAGTTTGCTTCGGCATTTCCGCGAAAAGTGCTGAGCAAAAAGAAGGCGTAAAAACCGATTAATACGAATCGTAACGCCCTCTCAACGTCAGACGTAGTTTTGTATCTAAGTGCAGCGAAAATCAATAACCATCCCGTCAATGGCCCTGCAATCAGCATCTGCCCTCCCACAAATTCTAATGTATTCAACGGATCGTATCCGGGGGCATTTCTCTCAAACAAATGAAATAACAAAGAAGGATATCCATTTTCGTACTGCCAATAAATGTGCGGCAGGAAAAGAACAAGAGCAATCAAACAGGCAGCGTAAGGTTGCCAGTGTTTTAAAAGTTTGAGGTTTGAAAGCGCTGTGAATAGCAGTATTAATAATGCATGATACTTCGTATAAAACATTGCTGCGATAACCAATCCCACCCATACGGTATTGAGGAGAGTCATGCGCTCTGTAAATTTTTTGTAGGCATAGAAAAACAGCGCGACAAACAACATCAGCGGAGAATCAGGAGCGGCAATGAGTCCACCGATCTGGGCGAGCGCGAGCGAACCGCAGATAGCATAAAAAAGAAAAGGATTTTTTCTTTCGAGGAGCAGCTCGGTAACAAACAGGGCAGCGGTAGTGAAAAGGAAAGCGAACAGGCGAACACCGAGTTCATTTTGAAAAAGTGAGTAACCCGCTTTTATCAGCAAAGCGATCATTGGGGGATGATCGAAGTAGCCCCATTCAGGAAATTTTGAGTACACCCAGTAATAGGCCTCGTCATCGAAAAGTTCCGTATGAAAAGCCTGTATAAAATGTAGTAGCAGCCAGGCGGAGTAAAAGGCCACCCTATGGTATTTCAATAAGAAAGCTCTCAAGTGTGCATCAAAATTTAATAATGAACAAGTAGCCGGTTGACGGCTGTAACTGCCGTCTGAAACCTTTCTTCATTATTTCCACTGATGAGTTTCCAGGGTACGTGTTGGTTAATCATGTTATCTCTATAAATATTGAACAGCCTGGTCCTCGGTTCGAGGTCGGGATATTCGCGAAGCTCGTCGCGCACCCAGGGCAGGTCGATATTACACAGGAGATACAATGAATAAGTTCTTTCTATTATCCGGTCGAGGATCCATTGGTGGCAGCGGCCGAAAACGAATTCGCACCATATTTTCATCACATACATATCCGTATCCACAAATAACAATGGACGATGCAGTGAAGCGGCCATTTCATCTTCAAGGGCAAGTTGTCGTCGTGCGATAATTAGAAGGTCGTCGTAAGTATAGGAGGGTCCGTTTTTTAGCAGGTATTCTCTTGCAAATTCGGGCACCCACAAGGTGTTGTAATGTGCGGCGAGCTGTTCGCAGAGTGTGCTTTTACCTGTTGATTCTGGACCAAGGATGACGATTCTTCTAACCATAATAAAAAAACCTTTCTGAGGAGAAAGGTTTTATAGTGCGTTATTAAAATGCTCAACTACTCAGCCTCGGCCACTACTTCTTTCACCTCCGGAATCATTCTCTTCATCATGCCTTCTATGCCTGCCTTTAGCGTAATCATCGAAGAAGGACATCCTGAGCATGAACCCTGCAGCATCAGGTTTACCACTCCTTCATCATAGCTCTTGAACTGAATTGCGCCGCCATCCATTTCAACGGCCGGCTTAACGTAGTTTTCAAGAAGCTCTTTAATTCTTTTTACCACGTCGTCATCGTCTGCGCTTACTGTATTGCTTCCCTCCTGCCTGAGAGACGCGATCTCTTCTTCATTGACCACGGGCTTATTGTTTTCGAGGTAGTCTTTAAGAAACTGCCTGATAGAAGGTATAACATCCTGCCACTCAGTTTCGTTTGTTTTCGTCAGCGTTACAAAATTGCTGGCGATGAATACCGCTTTTATGAACGGGAAGCCGAACAATTCTGTTGCCAGCGGCGACACCTTAGCGCTTTCAATATCGGGCAGGTCAATACTCTTACCGGGATAGAGCAATTTGTTGGCGACAAACTTCATCGTTTCCGGGTTGGGAGTCATCTCAGTATATATGCTGATAACGGGATTTCCAGTTTTAATCATAGCTCACAATTTAATTACAAAAATAGCAAACGACATGCAAAAACTTTCACAACCTAGTGGTTACAATCGTCGGAATGCGCGTGATTATGGATGCGGCACGCCTTATAATTCATAAAATGCGCGGAAATAATGAATACGATGGCGAAGGGCAGGAGATAAACCTGGTAATGATGCCATACCTGCTTCGCGACCAGGAACAGAAAACCTGTGGCAAAAACAAGAAGGGGAATAATACTATGATGATGACGGCGGTATCCGTGCCATAGCGAGTAGACGCCGACCAAAAAGGCAAGCAATATCATAAAGTATTCGAACGCCATGTTGTTCACGAGGTTAATGCCCAGAATAGGCAGCGACCCCAGAACAAGGGGTAAAACAGCACAATGGATTGCGCAGGCGACGGTTGTGATAACGCCCGCAGCGTCCCAATTAATTTTTGCCATGCGTGCAAATATAGGGAATAGTTGGATGCTAATGCAACGAAGTTGCAAAAATGTGTTAAGATGACCACAGGCTGTGCTAACTTTGCAGGCACATGAGCAAAAAATCGATCTTCTATTTAGGTTTCTTTACCGTGCTGGCGCTGGGGTTCTTTTTTGTACTGAAAGCGATCATCCCCGGCTATGGCATCAGAACGTTCAAAGTGCTAAACCAGGTAAAACCATTCACTTTTACCAACCAGGATGGAAAATTGGTCTCTGAACAGAATGTAATGGGCAAAGTGTACGTAGTTGAATATTTTTTTACAAGCTGCACAGGTATCTGCCCGGAACTGAACGACAACATGAAAGTGATTTACGAGAAATTCAAAAACGAACCGGATTTCATGATTCTTTCCCACACCTGTGATCCACAAACCGACAGCGTCGCAAGATTAAAAAAATACGCAGATTCGCTCGGCGTTACCGATAACAAATGGCAATTCCTTACCGGCACAAAAGAGAGTTTGTACAACGCGGCGCGTGTAAGTTATTTGTTAGATGATCCAAAGAACAACATGGAGAATATCGACGATCAGTTCCTGCACACTCAATTCTTCGCGCTGGTAGACAAAAATGGAAAGGTGAGAAAAAAGATTTATGATGGCTTAAAGAAAAAGGAACTCCGGGAACTTGAAGAGGATATTGCTGTGCTGTTAAAAGAACCTGCTACGCAAACGCGTTTTTCAAATAATCTTTTCGCAAACTGATGTTATGCTGACCGACGTAAATGATATTCTTAAAAAAAATCAACTAAGCGTTACTGATAGCCGCAAAAGTATTCTTGACCTTTTCATCCACAGTAATGGCGCACTCGCCCACGCCGACATCGAAAAACAAACAGGTGAAAAGTTCGACCGCGTTACCGTGTACAGAACCTTGCAGGTTTTTATGGAGAAGGGTATTATTCATACCATTCCCACTTCAGACAATTCTATTCGCTACGCGTTATGTAAAGATGATTGTACCGGGGGTCATCATCACGATAATCATGTGCATTTCATTTGTAAAATCTGTGGACTGACTTCATGTTTAGACAGCGTGACAGTGCCAGAGGTTCGGTTGCCCGTTGGGTTCAGGCCCCTGGAAAAGCAAATGATTGTGACGGGGATATGTGAGGGTTGCCAGTAGCATAAAAAATAAAAGCCCCGAAGTTGAAACAACGGGACTTTTTGGTTAAGGCTCTGATTAGAAACTATTTCAAAAAATTTTTATTTCTCCGCCGATCCCTCACACTCGCTTCGCTCGGTTCGGGATGACTTTTTGTCGATCCGTAACACTCGCTTCGCTCGGTTCGGGATGACTTCGTCATTTTTCCTCCAATGTAATCATTTCATTTTTAACAAACTCCATTAACTCGCGAATTCTTTCAGGTGCAAAATTAAACTTCAGTCCTGCTGCCTCATAAAGTTCCGGAAGTGTTTTCGTTCCGCCGAGACTTAATGCTTTTATGTAATTATCGAGCGCTTTCTCTTTATTTTTTTTAAACTGCATCCACAATCCAATCGCGCCGAGTTGCGCTATTCCATATTCGATGTAATAAAACGGAACCTCGAATAAATGCAATTGTCTTTGCCAACCGATCTTGCGATACTCATCAAGGCCACTAAAATCAATTACAGACGATGAATAATCATTAAGTATCTCCATCCATTTTTCTGTGCGCTCATCTTCGGTATGATTTGGATATTCATAAATCCAATGCTGAAATTTATCGATCGTCGCTATCCATGGAAATATCGTAATCACTTTTTCAAGTTCTTTCAGCCTGGCTCTCGACAGGTCGTTCGCGTTGCTGAAAAACACATCCCAGTGTTCCATGCTGAACAGCTCCATTGCCATACTCGCTACTTCGGCAATTTCCATCGGGTATTCCTTGAACGCGCTCAACTCCAGCGGATGAGCGAGGAACGAATGCACTGCGTGTCCGCCTTCATGAACCATTGTGGTTACATCGCTGGTTTGGCCCGCCGCATTCATGAAAATGAACGGCGCACCGGTTTCGGGCAGAGGACAATTGTAACCGCCCGGAGCCTTACCTTTCCTGCTGTCGAGGTCGAGGCGCTTCATTTTGTCCATGCGCACAAGGCACTCGGCAAAGAACGGCCTCAGCTTTGTGAAGCACGAGATGGTTTTCTTTAAAAGATCTTCTCCGTTGGTAAAAGGGTGCAACGGTTCGATGCCCGCTGGTTCAGCCTCAATATCCCACGGTCTTAGGGTATCAACGCCCAACCGGGCCCTTTTATTTTCATATATCAGACTTACAAGAGGTAAAACGTGTTGTTTAACAGCCTCATGAAACTGATAGCAGTCTTCTTTTGTATAATCGAAGCGGCCGAGGTCCCTGAATTTATAGTCGCGAAAGTTTTCGAAGCCGGCGTTTTTGGCGATCCTGTCGCGTTTTTCGACCAGGCTATTAAAAAGGTTATTGAGTTCATTTTTATCCTGCAGGCGGCGTTCGTTGATTTTGCGGTAAACTTCTTCGCGCAGTTTGCGGTCGTGGTCCTCGAGGAATTTTGAAGCCTGTTGTAAAGTGTATTCCTGGCCTTTGACGTTTACGGTCATCTTTCCGGAGATTACTCCGAATTGTTGTTGCAACACTGCCATTTCAGCCTGGATAGGAACATTGGCCTCACGGAAAAGCTCTATACTCTTCCTGATGTTCCTGAGGTAAGTGAAATATTTCTTTTCGTCCAGTTCTTTACTGAGCGGGCTCTCGAGCAACTTGCGGTTAAGCTTGTCTGCATACGGTTGTATGTGCGGTTGAATATGCATGCAGAAGAAAGTAAAGGCTTCTTCAAGCGCTTTATTCTCTGTGTCGCAGGTCATGTTGATTTGCCGCCAGCATGCGTCTTCACTTACTACTGCTTCAAGTTCACTGATATCTTTCAGCCACTTTTCAAGATCGCTTTTTGCGTTGAGCGGTCGTTCGAGCAATTCTTTAAAGTAAGGTTCGAGCTTATCCCATGTGGTTACCGTAAAATCCTCGGGTAAAAATTTCCGGGGAATTTTTTGAATGTCTGCTGTCATCACTAAATCATTTTTTCTTTGGAGCAGATTTTTTGGCGGGACTTTTTTTCTCTGCTTTCTCAGTTCCTTTTGCGCCGGATGCAGATTTTTTAGCGGGAGCTTTTTTCGGCTTTTCTTCTTCCTCGCCTTCTGAAGTTTTCGCTTTTGCTTTTTTCTTCGCAGGGGCGTCTTCTTCTTTTGTTTTAGCCTTCGCTTTTGGCGCCGGCGCGGGTTCTTCTTCCTTTACTGGCTCCGGTTCTGGTTCTTCCTCTGCTGGCTCGGTCAGTTTTATTTCGATGTTGTTTGCTTTCAGTACATCGTACCACTTCACCATTTTTTTGAGGTCGCTTGAATAAACGCGTTCAAAATCCAGGTCCGGGTAAATTTTCTCGAAATATTTTTTTAGCGCGCCAGCATCTTTTCCGTCGGGAATTTTGCCGCCTTCTTTTTCCATCGCATTGAAAATTTCCACGAGGTTTACATTATCCTTTACTGTGAAAACTTCGATGCTTTCGAGATGTGAAAAGTTATGTATGCGTGATGAAACGAATTTTGTGTTTTTATCTTCAAGTGAACGAACAATCGCCCCGTCGTTTTTACTGCTGAGCAGCTCATACAATCCCGGCATTCCCGTTACAGCTATAATTTTTCCGTATTCCATGTAAATCATTTAAGAAAGGGCTGCAAGATAATTGATTTTCTGATGATGCCTTGCCGGCAAGCTTTATACATTTTTTTCGTAATATCGTCGCCGCAACAATGCCAGTTTTGAATGAATGGAATCTAATTGAACGGCTAAAAGAAGGCGATGAAACCGCATTCAAAGAGGTAGTGGAATCATCCCAGGGCCTCGTATACAACACTGCGCTTGGCATTGTTCAGAATCCCGAGGATGCTGAAGACGTTACACAGGAGGTTTTCGTTCAACTGTATGAATCCATAAAAACTTTCAAAGGCGAATCGAAACTAACCACCTGGCTGTACCGTATTACAGTATCCAAGGCGATGGACCACCTGCGGCGGAAAAAGAGAAAGAAGCGCTTTGCGTTTGTCCAAAGCCTGTTCGGTGCCAACGAGGAGCTTGTTTATGATCCGCCCGACTTTGTGCATCCTGGCGTGAGTCTTGACAACAAAGAAAAGGCCAAAGAACTTTTTAAAGCTATTGACCAGTTGCCCGAAAAGCAGAAGATTGCGTTCACCCTCAACAGGATAGAAGGGCTGAGCTACCAGGAAATCAGTGAAATCATGAAATTGACGGTTGCGTCGGTTGAGTCACTTCTGCACAGGGCAAGGAAAAATCTTCGTAAATACCTTGAAACCTATTATCTTCAAAATGATAAGTAACACAAGTTTTACCCTGCTTTCACGTCTAATACCCTGTTATGAATAAGATGACAACCATACAAAAGAAAGTTGATGACGCTATGGACAGTATTCTGGACATCAGAAGGGCTGATCCAAATCCCTTCTTTTACACAAGGTTACAGGCCCGTATCAAGGGGGTAGAAAGCAATTTTTGGGAAAGGATGAGCAGGGTTGTCAGCAGGCCCGCTTTTGCCTTTATAACTCTTTCGGTCGTATTAATTCTGAACACATTCGTTGCATTAAATGAAACTTCGGTCGCGTTTTCAAAGGCGAATATCTCCGACGTGGCAACGGCCGACGACCTCGGCACCAATGCTTTCTATGATATTGAAAACGTTCAACCTTGAATCAATTGTCGAGAAATAAGGTACTGCTTACCATAATTTCCATTCTCCTGATCACGAACGTAGTGATGCTCATTCTCTTTCTTAGAATCGAGAAACCGCAACCACCCAAGAAACTCGGTTTCACAGAGAAGTTAAAAAACGACGTCGGATTTTCCCAGGAACAGATGGCAGCTTATGTAACCAGGAGAGATAAATTCTGGGCGAGCGTTCGTCAGCAGTTTGATTCAATCAAAGAAACTAAAATAGGTTTTTACCATCTTATGTATGATCAATCGGTTCCGGATTCAGTTCTTGAACAGAGGGCCGATGGGATTGGGAAACAACAGCGGAATCTTGACCTTTTCGTGGTGAAACATTTTAAGGATATCAGGAAGATTTGTACGCATGAACAGTTGCCCAAATATGATTCCTTACTGCCGGCTTTGATTGACAGGATGACGGCACGCCCCGAGAGGAAATAAGTTGGGCAGCACTGCATTTATACCAGTAACACATGGCTCTTCAACACTGCTTCAATCTCATGAAGACGGAACGGCTTCGACACATAATCATTCATCCCGGCCTCAAGGCATCTTTCCTTATCTCCCACCATCGCATCCGCAGTAAGCGCTATCACAGGTAAACTGCGCCACGGTTCAGGCATCTTGCGTATTAACCTGGTTGTTGCATAACCATCCATCTCAGGCATGTTCACATCCATAAATATCAATGCAGGATCCACATGCGGCAGCATTTCAACCGCCTTCTTTCCGTTATTAGCCTTAATCACGCTGAATCCCATCTTGCCAAGCACTTCATTAATCAACATCATATTGATCGGGTCATCCTCCACAACCATAATAGAAATTGCCTGGCCGATCCGTTTAATCTCCGGCGCCTTCTGAACCGGTTTTTCTTCTGCCTTTGCTGAAACAAACATCGAACACAACACACTGTACAATTCATACATCTTTACCGGCTTCGTAAGCATTTTGTAAATGCCTGATTCGTTTGCCTCCTGCTGATGCAGGTTTTTTTCGAGCGCAGAAAGCATGAGTATATGCGCGGCATTGTTATTGGGAAGCATCGTCTTTATTTCGCGAAGTAACGCAAGGCCGTTCATCTCTGGCATGTGATAATCACTAATCACCAAATCGAGCGGTTCATTATTGTTGCGGATCGTTTCAATGCGCATGAACGCTTCTCTCGCTCCCGATGCCACTTCGCATGGAATGCTGAAGTAGTTCATAATGTCGCTTAGCAAATTGCGACTCGTTGCGTTGTCATCAATAATGAGCACCTTACGCAAAGGCGGTTTATATTCGGAAGAAATCTGCGGCAGCTCGTTCGTTACTTCAAGAGGGATGTGAAGTGTAAACGAACTTCCTCTTCCCATTTCACTTTTCACCGTCAGATTACCACTCATGAGTTCTGCGAGGCTGCGCGAAATAGTTAACCCAAGGCCGGTTCCTCCAAACTTTCGCGTGGTGGAATTGTCGGCCTGGGTAAAGCTTTCAAATATCTTTCCAAGTTTCTCTTTGCTGATACCAATACCTGTATCCTTAATAGAAATTTCCAGGTCTAAATATTTTCTTGTGTTCTTAATGTAGATCTCACCGGCAGGCACCGCCGATACAACTATTTCACCCTGTTGCGTAAACTTGATCGCATTACCAATAAGGTTCACTAACACCTGCCTGATCCTCACCGGATCGCCATTGAATTGAGATGGCAATGTGGGATCGATATGACAAATCATTTCGAGGTTTTTCTCAAATGCTTTTACTGTGAGTATATCAACTGTTTCTTCCACGAGTTCATCGAGCCTGATCGTTGTGTTGTCAATAAACATCTTCCCAGCCTCGATTTTCGAGAAGTCAAGAATATCATTGATAATGTCAAGAAGTCCGTATGCCGATTTACGCACGTTGCTTAAGTAATCTCTCTGCGATTTTTGAAGTTCTGTTGTAAGCACGAGATCAGTGAAACCGATAATGCCATTCATAGGCGTTCTCAACTCATGGCTCATATTCGCCATGAACTCACTCTTAGCCGTACTTGCTTTCTCGGCGATGTCTTTGGCGAGAACGAGTTCCTGCTCCATTTGCTTTCTTTCAATCGCCGCCGCGAGTGTCGAGGCAAATGATTGAAGAATTGAAAATTCAGTAATCGTCCATTCCCGTTCTGTTTCGCAGTCGCAGAACGAAACGTATCCCCAGAACTGATTTAATGTGAAAATGGGAATCGCGGAAATCGATTTTACATTTTGTGCTTCCAGCTGCGCCTGTATGACAGGATCGTTCAACTCACGGGTATGACCGCAGTAGATATCTTCTTTGCGCAGTGTTTGTATCATCTGCGTTTCTTCCTGCAATGGCTGGCGCTGAAGGTCGGGACTGTTTGCAACCAGTTCTCCATCGGAACTATCCCAATGAATCATCTGGCTGGTGTACTTTTTCTTGGTAGCAGGGTCGATATAGTTGCGGTACACATTTACAATGTTCACATTCATCTTAATACCCAGTAATTGTATTGCCTCTCCTATCGCGTCTTCAAGACTGTTGTTGATGATGAGTTGGTGAGTAGCTTCTGCCACGGCCTGTAACAACTGATCTTTCTTCCTGAGATTTTCCTCTGTCTTCTTGAGCTCCGTGATGTTGTGCACGAATCCAAGTACGCCCCAAACAAATCCTTCCGAATCTATCAGGGGAACTTTTACGGTACTCATCACCTGTGGCTTTCCGTCGATGATCGACGGTTCTTCCATAATGAATTTCGATTTACCTGTGCTGATCACTTCCCTGTCGTCGGACCAGAACCCGCGGATGCCCTTTGAAAGATCGCCTTTTACGATTTCTTCAGGGAAACCAATTTCAAGATCGTTCTTACCAACAAAATCCTGTGGTGATAAATGCATGCTGTCGCCAAAGGCCTGGTTAACGAGAAGATAACGGTGTCCAAGGTCCTTTATATAAATCCAGTCGGGTGTTGAATTGATTACTGTACGAAGCAGTTGTTCGGATTGCCTCATTTCGGCGAGCAGTTGCTCTCTCTCGCTTTCTACTTTCTTTCTTTCAGTAATATCACGTGATGTGCAGATAATTTTTCGGATGACGCCGTTTTCTTTCATCGGCTTAAGAATACTTTCAAGCCAGATGAAATCTTCTTCCTTATTTTGAATCCGGTACGATAACGTTAGTGATTCAGCATTCTTCAATCCGTTTGAATCGGCGAGCGACAGAAATTTATAACTATCGTCGGGATGGATGAATTCGAGAATTTGTTTTCCGATTACTTCCTCTTTCGAGAAGCCGAGCACTTTTTGCACAGAAGGAGAAATGTAAGTTACTGTTCCATCAGTGAGATGTTCTGTGATAATATCTTCTGAATGTTCAGCAAGCAAACGGAACCTTTGCTCGGATTCCTGTAGCGCTTTTTCGACTTCGTTTCTCGATTGTTCCGCGTGAATTTTCTCTGTTACATTTATACCGATCGCCTGTATTTCTGAAACTTTCCCTGTATCGTCCTGCAGGCTGATCAGTTCCCATTCCGTCCACAAGTAATCATTGCTTTTGTTCAGGTATTTTCTGAGGAGAAGTTTATAAATCACACCTGGATTCTTCCAGCATTCATCTGCGATTGCTTCGCAACGCTGCGCATCTTTCAGGGGTATCGCATTGTAGAAAGGCGTGCCGAGAAGATCTTTTTCGTTATATCGGAATGTTTTTAAAAATTCGGCGTTGGCAAAAGTGAATAATCCGTGCCTGTCGATCCGTATAAGATAGTTTGTTTGCGAACTGAGAATTGATGCGAGGTATTTTTGTTCCTTCAACAGTATATTCCTTGCGGCCTGCAGGTCTTTCAGGTTACGCCGGTTCGATTTAAAAAGTGGCTCGAGCACAAGTAGTGTAAGAAAGATCAGCGCCACCATCAACGAAACAAGTTTGCCGGTGTTGATGTTCGATGTTTCATGCGACTCCTGTTCCATTTCAGAAGTAAAAGCGCGGTTCAATTCTTCCATCAAAGGTGTAAGGCGGCTTTCGTTATGAAGCAGCTGGTTCATGTAAAGCTGCTTGTTCATGCCCATCATCATTGAATCGGCCGACGCAATTTCGTTGGCCACGGCGATCAGGCTTTTTGTATACGCCTGTGAATTCGCGAGAATAGTCGTAACAACGAAACTGTTTTTTGTTTCGCCCTTCGATGGCAGCGAAACTTCACCGGAAAGTATTCTGCTATTGTTGTGAAACTTTTCAATGTCTTTTTTAAGATCTTTTTTCAGCTCTGCTACGGTGGCCTCCTTGTTGGTGAGGGAAAGAATGAGCACGGCATCCCTGGTAATTGACTGGGTAAGCATACGCTGCTTTTCAGCGAGGCGTATCACCTCAGTTTTTTTCTCGGTTTCTTCTGATTTCGAGCGTACGAGGAAATACCCAAAAAAGTTAAACAGGATAATCAGGGAGATCAGCACAATAGCAATACGGATCAGCTTCCGGAACGGGGTATTCATGGTTTTCCACAAGGATTTTACTTCCTTATAACTACAAATACCCCTTTCTATTGTATTATGTGAAAGGTATTATCAATAATCAATTAACTGTTCCTCAATTAATTCGGGGATCTTCCTGAATTCGTATTGCTGGTTCCTCAATTGGGGTTCAAAGCCGGCTTCCCGGATTGCTTTTTGGATGCTTTTATACGTGAAGCGATGTGGAGCTCCGGCCGCGCTCACTACGTTTTCCTCGATCATGATGCTGCCGAAATCATTTGCGCCCGCGTGCAGGCATAATTGTGCCGTTTCCTTGCCAACGGTGAGCCATGAAGCCTGGATATTTTTTACGTTCGGCAGCATAATTCTGCTCATGGCAATCATCCTGATATATTCTTCAGGCGTAGTAAGGTTGTGAACGCCTCTTATCCTCGCAAGTAACGTATCGACATCCTGGAAAGTCCAGGGTATAAAGGCCAGGAATCCTTTTGCATTTTGAGGCTTTGCGGCCTGTACTTCGCGGATGCGGACGAGGTGTTCGAATCGTTCGCGAAGTGTTTCAACATGACCGAACATCATTGTGGCTGAAGTAGTTAAACCCGCTTTATGTGCTACCCGCATGATGTCGAGCCACTCCTGTGCACCACATTTACCTTTTGAAATCAGTCGCCTTACCCTGTCGTTGAGAATTTCTGCTCCGGCGCCGGGCAACGAGTCGAGTCCCGCATCTTTGAGCGCCTTGATCACCTCAGTGTGGGTTGATTTTTCGAGCTTGGTGATGTGGGCAACTTCAGGAGGACCGAGCGCGTGAAGTTTCAGGTTTGGATAGAGTTCCTTTAACTGGCGGAACAGTGTAGTGTAAAACGAAAGTCCCAGTTCCGGGTGATGACCGCCCTGCAACAACAGCTGCTCGCCACCATACCTGAACGTTTCATCAATTTTTATTTTATATGTTTCGAGGTCAGTAATATAGGCTTCTGCGTGGCCTGGTACCCGGTAGAAATTGCAAAACTTGCAATTGGCTATGCATACGTTGGTAGTGTTAACATTCCTGTCTATGATCCAGGTGACTTTTCCGTGAGGCACCTGCTTTTTTCTCAGCTCATCTGCAACGTACATCAGCTCCGTGAGCGGTGCATGCTCAAAAAGAAAAACGCCTTCATCCCCGGATAAGAACTCGAAATTCAGGGCACTTTGGTAAAGGTCCTCCAGCTTCATGGAGCAAAAGTAGTAACTTAAGAGTGCTAAAATTAATTGCTTGCATGACCCGGAGAAAATTAATCGTCCTTGCACTATTATTCCTGGTAATTGCTGCAAGGGCGCAGGAAGAATTCGTTCCCTCACCTTCGGTGATGCTCACCAAATTTCCTTTCCGGCTGCTTACCGGCGGTATCGTTACTTTCAAAGCCAAGGTGAGCAACTACCCTGACTCTCTAAACTTCATTTTTGATACGGGCAGCGGCGGCATTTCCCTCGACTCATCTACTGCTGCACGACTAAAGATTGCCACCAGGGAAAGCGACAGAACCATCAGGGGGATAGCAGGAATCAGAAAAGTAAAATTTGCTTATAACCACGTGCTCCATCTGCCCGGTCTCGATGTGGACAGCCTCAACTTTCACATTAACGATTACGACATTTTATCAAGCGTATATGGTGAAAAGATTGATGGAATAATCGGTTACAGTTTTATCTCGCGCTATATCATCAAAATAGATTACGACAGCTTGCGATTATCCGTGCACACGCGGGGCAGCATAAAATATCCCCGGGGTGGTTATATGATGCGGCCCATTCTCGTAAATATTCCCGTGGCCACTGCAACTGTAAGAGATGTTGATGAAGTGAACGGCCGGTTTTACTTTGATACTGGGGCAGGAATGTGCCTGCTGCTGTCATCGGAATTTGTGGAAGATAGTTTGATACTGAGGTCGAAGAGTAAGTGGTATTATTCTCAAGCGGAGGGCCTGGGCGGTAAAACACCTATGAAGCAGGGAATTATCAAGCAGATGAAACTGGGACCGTATAAATTTCGAAATGTGCCCTCGTATATTTTTGATGACGAATACAATATCACGTCGTATCCATATCTCGGCGGCCTTATTGGGAATGACCTCCTTCGCCGCTTCAATCTCATCATCAACTACAGTACGCGGGACATGCACCTTACGCCGAATTCGCACTACAGAGATCCGTTCGATTATTCATACACTGGTTTGGGAATGTATTTTATTGATGGCGAAGTGAGGATTCTCGATGTGATGAAAGGATCGCCCGCAGAGAAAGCTGGATTGAAAGTAGATGACATTATTCTTGCCGTGCAGAACAATTTTGGAAAAAGCATCCAGGAATATAAAAACCTGATGCAGAACCCCGGAGAAAGAGTAAAGATACTGGTTAACAGGAACGGGGAGCCGATAGTGTTAACGATGAAAGTGATGAACCTGATGAAATAATTTATGGTTAATTTGCAGCCCTTATGCTACAATTTAACCGGTTTACGCTTGGAAACGGATTACGTGTGATAGTTCATGAAGATGCTTCCACGCCAATGGCTGTCGTAAATGTGATGTATGACGTTGGCGCGAGAGATGAGGACCCTTCAAAAACTGGATTTGCTCACCTGTTCGAGCACCTGATGTTCGGAGGCAGTATAAACATTGCAGATTTCGAAACTCCGCTGAACATGGCCGGCGGCGAAAACAATGCCTACACAAGCAACGACGTAACAAACTACTACATTCAGCTTCCCGCGGAAAATCTTGAAACAGCGTTATGGCTTGAAAGCGACAGAATGCTTTCACTGGCGTTCAGCGAAAAAAGTCTCGATGTTCAGCGGAAAGTTGTTTCGGAAGAATTCAAGGAGCATTACATCAATAAGCCTTACGGAGATGTGTGGTTCAGGCTGAGAGAGATGGCTTATAAAAACCATCCTTACCGTTGGATGACGATCGGGAAGGAACTCAGTCATATTGAAAACGCTGCACTCAGCGATGTTGAGGCCTTCTTTCATAAACATTATAATCCTGTCAATGCTATTTTGGTTGTGGCCGGTAATGTAAAAACGGACAACGTAAAATCGCTCGTTGAAAAATGGTTCGGCAGTATTGCTCCGGGAAAAAAATATGTGAGGAACATTCCTGCGGAGCCCGCGCAGGATGAGGCGAGAACGCTTGAAGTAAAAGCGAATGTTCCCCTCGACGCATTGTATAAATGCTGGCACATGTCAAGGCGCCTCGACCACGGCTATTATGTTGCCGACCTTATTACAGAAGTGTTGGGTGGCGGAAGTTCTTCGCGCTTATTTCACAAACTCGTGAAAGAAAAGCAACTGTTCAGCAACATCGAATGTTACCAGTTCGGAACAATAGACAACGGCCTCCTCGCCATTGAAGGTAAACTCGTAAAGGGCGTAAAGATGAAAGACGCCGAAGCGGCCATTACGGAGGAACTGGTGAAAATAAGCGCCGAAAAAATTTCTGAGAAAGAGCTTACCAAAGTAAAAAACAAAACAGAATCTGCGATTGCTTTCGAAGATATGAGTGTGATGACAAGAGCCAATAATCTCGCCTTTTATGAATTGCTGGGCGATGCTGCCCTCTTCAACTCCGACCGTGAGAAATATTTTGCCGTAACATCCGAAGATGTGATGAATTACAGCAAAAAGATTTTCGACGAGAAAAATTCCAACACTCTTTATTATTATAGCGAAAACTGATGATAAGCACTGATAGCAGAAAAGATAAACTTGTGAGAACCGAGCCGCCGCCTATCAAGGACCCGGTTGATTTTGAAGTAAAGCTGCCTTTGTGTGACGTAAGAAAATTATCGAACGGTGTGGAAGTACACCTGCTGAATATGGGCACCGAGGATACGATGATGATCAACCTCGTATTCTATGCAGGAAATTGCTTCGAAAAAAAGAAATTAGTTGCCGCGGCAACCACGCACCTGCTCAAAAATGGTACTTCACGTTTGAATGCGTTCGAACTGAATGAACATTTTGAATTTTACGGCGCCTATCTCAGCCGCCATTGTTATAATGAAACATCGGAAATTGTTCTGCATTGCCTGAACAAACATGCCGACGAATTGGTTCCTGTTATCGGCGAGATAATTTCCGATAGCATTTTCCCTGAGAAGGAGCTGGAAATTTATGTTCAGAATTCGAAACAGAAATTGACAGTCAACCTTCAGAAGTGTGAGTTCGTTGCTTCACGGCTAATCGATGCGAATTTATTTGGCGAAAAGCATCCATATGGATCTTACAGCACGCTGGCCGATTACGATGCGCTTGAACGTTCCGATGTTGTTGAGTTCTACGACAGGTATTACAGGAGTGGTCATTGCGTAATTTTCGCTGCAGGTAAGTTACCGGCAAATATTATGGAGCTTTTTGAAAAAGAAATCGGGCGACTGCCATTGAAAAACCACCGGGGCGCTGGAAACAATATCGCGTACGATTTTCAGCCATCTGCTGAAAAACAAAAATTATTCATCAACGATCCGCAGGGCGTTCAGGCTGCTATCCGGATCGCCCGGCAATTTCCAAACCGCCATCATCCCGACTTTCAAAAAGTGATGGTGCTGAATAATATCTACGGAGGTTTTTTTGGATCGAGGCTGATGACGAATATCAGGGAAGATAAAGGTTACACCTACGGCATTTACAGTTACGTGATGAACCACATACACCAGAGCGGATGGATTATAAGCACTGAGGCGGGAAGAGATGTGAGCACGGCCACCGTAACTGAGGTGTATGAAGAAATGAAGCAATTGAGCAACGAGTTGGTTGACGAGGAGGAATTGCGGATGACGCGCAATTTTATGATCGGTACCATTCTCGGTGAGCTCGATGGTCCTTTCCAGGTCCTGGGAAGATGGAAAAATCTTGTGCTGAATGATCTCGATGAGAATTATTTTTATTCGGCCATAAAAACGATAAAGACGATATCCGCCGAAGAGTTACAACAACTGGCGAAAAAGTATCTTGTACCGGATGAATTTTATGAAGTGGTAGTGATCTAATCAATAGAACAGTAGTTTATGCATTTTGACCGCAAGGACCTGTCTGACGGGCAACTTATAGATTTCTATAAAAGTTTGCTGTTGCCCAGGATGATAGAAGAGAAGATGCTCTTGCTGCTCCGGCAGGGCAGGATCAGTAAATGGTTCAGCGGTATTGGCCAGGAAGCCATTTCGGCGGGAGTGGCGATGGCGTTGCAAAATGATGAATGGATATTTCCCCTGCATAGAAATCTCGGCATTTTTACAGGCCGCGGGATGCCTTTGAGCAAGCTTGCAAAACAGTGGCTTGGCCACAAGGATGCTTATAGCAAAGGCAGGGAAAGGAGCTTTCACTTTGGCTCCAGGGAATATCATATCTGCGGAATGATTTCACATCTCGGTCCGCAGCTGGCGATTGCGAATGGAGTCGCATTGTCATATAAACTTCGTTCGGAGAAAAAAGTGGCCGTAGCATTTACAGGTGAAGGTGGAACAAGCGAAGGTGATTTTCATGAGGCGCTTAACATCGCGGCTGTTTGGGATCTACCGGTGATATTTGTTGTTGAGAATAATGGCTATGCTTTAAGCACACCCGTCGAAGAGCAATACAGGTGCGGAAGCCTGGTGGATCGCGCCCGCGGTTACGGAATGGATGGAGTGAAGATCGACGGCAATAATATTCTCTCCGTATACGACACGATAAAAGGAGTGAGAGAATATTGCGTGCAAAAACAACGTCCTTATCTCATCGAATGTTCAACATTCCGCATGCGTGGACACGAAGAAGCAAGCGGCACGAAATACATCCCCAAATATTTATTTGAAATTTGGGCGGCAAAAGACCCCGTCGAAAGATTTCGTCATTTCCTCGAAGAGGAAGAAGTGCTGAATGAACAACTCCTCTCCGAAATCACTGAAAGCACGCGCAGATACATTGAAACCGAATTGGAGCAGGCATATGACTACCAGGATATAATTGCAGATGGTCGCACTGAACTATACGATGTGTACGCTACGAGAGATACTTATTCGTTTGTATCTGTTTCTCCGGTGAGGGGAAATGATTCGGAGCTCAGGTATATTGATGCGATAAGCGAAGGATTACTTCAAAGTATGTTGGCTCACGATAATCTTATCCTGATGGGCCAGGATATTGCGGAGTATGGCGGCGCGTTCAAGATCACTGAAGGCTTCTATGAGAAATTTGGAAAGGAGAGAGTTCGGAATACTCCGTTGTGCGAAAGCGGTGTGATAGGAACGGCGCTCGGTTTGAGTCTGGAAAATCATAAGAGCGTTGTGGAAATGCAATTCGCCGACTTCGTAACCTCGGGATTTACTCAAATCATAAATAATCTTGCGAAAATTCATTACAGGTGGGGACAGTCTGCTGATGTGGTTATACGCATGCCTGCCGGTGGCGGCGTGGGCGCGGGACCATTTCATTCACAGAGTAACGAAGCCTGGTTTGTTCATACGCCCGGGTTGAAAGTCGTATTCCCATCTTCAGCATATGACGCGAAAGGTTTGCTGATAGCAGCTGTCAATGATCCCAATCCTGTTATGTTTTTTGAACATAAGGCTTTGTACAGAAGTGTGAGTGATGAAGTGCCGGCAGGTTACTATGAAGTTGAAATAGGAAAAGCAAATCTTGTTGAGGAAGGAGAAGATATTTCGATTATCACTTACGGTATTGGTGTTCACTGGGCGCTGGAATATGCGAAACAGAACCAGGATATATCTTTCGACATACTGGATTTGCGAACGCTGTTGCCATTAGATTATGAAGCGATACGTGAATCGGTAACGAGAACAGGAAAAGCGCTCGTACTGCATGAAGCCACTCTGACCGGTGGTATTGGCGGAGAGATTGCAGCGTGGATTGGCGAGCATTGTTTTAATCATCTCGACGCGCCCGTGATGAGGTGCGCTTCACTTGATACACCGGTGCCTTTCAATTCGGATCTTGAAAATAATTTTCTCGCAAAGTCGCGGCTCGATGAATTTGTGCAGCGCTTGCTGGAGTATTAGCCGTGAAGCGTGAAGCGTTTTTGCTAGTCGTTTAATGCGGCATAGGTCATTACTTTGAACTTTGAATTGAGATCGCTGGCCGGATCATTCCAAAACTGCTTATAAATTAACCCAATAATTTTCTCTTTCGGATCTACCCAATAATCCGTTCCCCATGCTCCACCCCAATAATACGTTCCCTCTGGTGTCGGATACCTTCCGCTTCCTTTTTCAGTTACAATTCCAAAACCCAAACCAAACACATCCTCTTCGCCGATTGTAAGATTTCCGATCTGTCCTGTCGTCATCATCCTGATTGTGTTTCGCGAAAGAATTCTCTGCCCGTTATATACACCGCCATTCAAAAGCATCTGCAGGAAAGTAGCATAGTCGAAAACTGTGGACGATAACCCGGCGCCACCTGAATAATAAGAACCATTTGTTTTCGGATAATTAATCCTGATTATTCCGTTATCATTGAGCTCATCAGGCATCTTTTGAATTTTTCCCGTAGAATCGGGAATATAAGTGAACACAAGCCGGTCGTATTTCTCTGCGGGCAAATAGAAATAAGTATCCTTCATGCCAAGCGGCGCGAAAATTCTTCTCTGGAAAAAATCCGCGAGCGACATTTCGGAAACCACCTCAACAAGATAACCCAACACATCAGTATTTAACCCGTACGTAAATTTTTCACCCGGATTGTGAAGCAACGGCAGAGAGCCGAGCTTCTGCATATCTTCAGCAAGCGATTTCGACCCTTCTCCATAAAAAGAGCGGATATTGTTTTTTGCATAAATGGCATTAGAGATATTTGAACCGATCTGCGCGTACCCAATCCCGGAAGTATGATTGAGTAAATCTCTTATCGTTATTTCGCGCGTTGCCGGAACTGTTGTGTATGTGGTATCTTTTTCATTGTACTTTTCTATTACACGCGGATTTTTGAAAGAGTGAATAAATTTTGAAACCGGATCGTCCAGCAAGAATTTTCCTTCTTCATAAAGCATCATCACCGCGACACTCGTAATGGCTTTGGTTTGAGATGCTATTCTGAAGATAGCATCGCGCTTCATAGGTTTTTTATTTTCCCTGTCATCATATCCGAATCCGCGGTAGTACACAATCTTCCCATTTCTTGCAATGAGCGCGGTGACGCCGTTAATCGTGCCGGCGTCAATATATTTTTTGATAAGCGCGTCGATGCGGGCCAATCGCGGAGCAGAAAAATGCTGGCTGTCGGGTGCAACTTCAACAAGTTTTTGAGCTGATGATGTGTAATAAACAGCAATCAACAAAAAGAAGAATAAAAAATTTCTCATAATTGGTTTGTTAGACTATTTGCCTTCAATTTCGTTACGCAAGTTCTGATATCGTTGGTAATGACTGAAACATTTTTTTATATAATCCTGGAACTCGTAGTCGGTGCTGGTAGCAACGAATTCGATCGGGGGCCGGTATATCTTCATAAAATTATCCAGTGCGCCGCCGCGAAGTTGGGTTAGCTTAATAACAAGCGCGCGATTGAAGCGATTGTCAATATAGCGGTCTTCTTCTTCCTGGAGCAACCTGTCCTGGAACGCGCGCATTCTTTTGTTGCGTTGAAACTGGAACATCCTGATGAATTCATCGATGTCGAGACCGACGCCACCACCCGGTGCAAGGTTAAGCGAACTGCCTATGCCCGGTCGCTGAAAATTGAAAGCCTTCGCATAATCTTCGCGATTTTGGATAGAATCGATCCGGTAATTGCGGGGCATGATTTTCACTTCCTTCAGTTCGGTCGGATTCACGTGCAGCGATATTTCAAAATTCGAAGTGTTGGCAATGCTTTTAATCGGGTATTTCGGGGTGGGTTTATTCAGGTAGGAGAACCAGATGGAATCGGTTTCGCGTGCGATAATAGAGAAGTTGCCCAAAGAATCTGAAACGGTTCCGGAACCGGATGTGGTCATTACGCTTACTGCTTCAAGGGGCCTGTATTTAGAAATGTCGTACACTCTGCCCGACACACGGATCTGAGCGGCGGCGGGTAGTGACAATAATATCGCGGCGACCGTGAACCATTTCATCATATGCAGGTTAGACGCTCTTTTCATTGTTTTCGGAGGCTTACCACCTGTTCGATGACGCGTGGAAAATGTTGGTGCTCGAGCCGATGAATTTTTTCGGCAAGGGTATCCGGCGTATCGGTGCCGTCTACCGTGATCCTATCCTGGAAGATGATGTCTCCATTGTCATAATGTTCATCTACATAATGTACGGTGATGCCACTTTCCTTGTCGCCCGCCGCCAGAACGGCGGCATGTACCCGAAGTCCATACATCCCTTTGCCTCCATAATTTGGAAGAAGTGCGGGATGTATATTAATAATGGAGTTGGGATATGCGTTGAGCAGGGCCTGAGGTATTTTCCACAGGAAGCCGGCGAGAACGATGAAATCGATACGGGAACTTTGCAGTTCGGGGAGATAAGCGTCGCCACGAAAAAAGCGCTCCTTTTCTATGAGGAGCGTTGGAACGCTGGCATTTGCCGCGATGGATAGAACACCGGCGCCGGGGTTGTTTGATACCACGAGTGCAACGGCTATTGTTTCATGATTACGGAAGTATTGAATGATCCTGGCGGCGTTTGAACCGGCGCCAGAAGCGAAAATCGCAATCCTGGTCATCGCCAAAACTAATTGAAATATCGAAAGAAAATTGAGTTGACATTCATATGACAATCTTAGATGGAGTGTTTCATTGTTTTTACTGAATTAATTGAAATCCAATTCGCTATTGCGTCAAAAATATTTTCGGGATGTTGATATAATGTTAAAATCAAGACTTATTTTTGCAGCCAATCGCCGGAAATTTTTCCACATAATTGAATCAGATTCAACTGATATGAATGACCAAAGACCAGGTGTTAAGACTTTCTTCCAGCTTTTACTCATCTTCATATTCTCAGTCGGAAAGCTACAGGCACAGGATGGATCCCAGATTTTTACCCAGAATTGCGCCTCCTGTCACGGTGTATTTAAAGCTGGTACCGGACCTGCACTAAAAGACCTTGAAACACGCGGCCCCTGGAGTGACAGAAAAAAACTATACGAGTGGGTTCATAACCCGCCAAAATTTATGGCGTCCGATCCTT
Source organism: Chitinophagaceae bacterium (assembly GCA_016786745.1). Lineage (GTDB taxonomy): Bacteria > Bacteroidota > Bacteroidia > Chitinophagales > Chitinophagaceae > Flavitalea. The sequence continues at coordinate 35,365 of JAEUVS010000009.1, forward strand.
ACACTCAGGGGTTGAGACAGGAATTCGGCGGTATTGTGATGACAGCCTTCCCCCAGTTGTCGGAAAAAGAAATTGATGCGATCGTAGACTATATTAATAAGGCGCAACCACCAAAGAAACCAGGTGATGGTGGTACTGCAACGCAAGGCGCAACCGATGATACCGATAGCAGTATACTTTATGGAATTTTAACATTAATACTCGCGGTCGTAGCTCTTATCATGCTCCAGGTGAACGCGAACCTTCGCAAACTTGCAGATGATAAAGAAGGAATACCCGCCCGCGAACCGATTCCTTTCTACAGAAACAAAAGTTACATCGCGATAATCACGTTCCTGCTCTTTGTGGTAGGGGGATATTTCGTAGTTAAAGGAGCAATCAACCTGGGACGGTCACAGAACTATCAACCGGAACAACCTATTTATTATTCGCATAAAGTTCACGCCGGAACAAACCAGATCAGCTGTTTGTATTGTCACGGCGGGGCGTTCGAAGGCAAACAGGCGAACATACCCTCACTTAACACCTGTATGAACTGCCACATGAACATCAGCGAGTACACCGGTGAAGATCTTTTCAAACACGACGGAACAAAGGTGGATGGTACAGCCGAAATACAAAAGATTTACGAACATACGGGCTGGGATCCAACATCACGCAGCTATACCGGCGAGGGCAAACCGGTAGAGTGGGTAAGAATTCATAACCTGCCCGACCACGTTTATTTTAACCACTCCCAACATACCGTTGCAGGCGGCGTACAATGCCAGACCTGCCATGGGGAAATTCAGAAAATGGATGAGGTTAAACAATTTGCCGACCTGAGCATGGGATGGTGTATCAACTGTCACAGGGAAACAAAGGTGAATTTCGTGGACTCCTCCGGAACCAAAGGAAACCAGTTCTACAGCATTTATGAGAAATACCATGACGAAATCAAACGTCATGTGAGAGACAGTATCACGGTTAGTGATATCGGGGGAACTGAGTGTCAGAAATGTCACTATTAAAAATTCTTACTTCTAACTCCTCGGGGTTTCGTGGCAAAAAAATATATATGGCGAACAAAAAATATTGGCAGAATTTTTCAGAGTACAACGAGAGCGAGCGTTTCAGCAAGTTGTCGGCCGATGAATTCAGAGAAGAACTTCCTTTCATAGCTCCGGGAAGCGAAAAGGAACTTGACAATTCCGGATCAACAAGAAGAGATTTCCTGAAATATCTTGGTTTCAGCACCGCGGCTGCAGCTTTGGCAGCAAGCTGCGAAACTCCTGTAAAGAAGGCCATACCATTTGTAAACAAGCCCGACAACTTTACTCCCGGCATCGCCGATTATTATGCCACCACCTACGTTTGCGATGGTGATGCGGTTCCGGTAGTAGCAAAAGTCAGAGACGGCAGACCAATAAAAATTGAAGGAAACACATTCTCGGCTTTCACAAAAGGCGGGACCTCCGCAAGAGTGCAGGCATCCGTACTCGACCTGTATGACACCACCCGCCAACGTTTTCCAATGGCTAACGGAACAGTGGTTTCATGGGAACAGTTAGATAAATCGGTGACAGGTGCGTTAGCAGGTGCAGGAAGTGTAGTGTTGCTCACAAGCACAATCAACTCTCCTTCAGCAAAACAAATTATTTCCGAATTCCTGGCGAAGTTTCCAGGATCGCGGCACGTTCAATACGACGCACTATCATATAGCGGTTTGCTTCTTGCAAACGAGGCATCGTATGGAAGAAGAGCAATACCCGCGTATCGTTTCGATAAAGCGAATGTTGTTGTGAGCCTCGGCGCCGATTTCCTCGGCACATGGCTCGATCCCATCACTTTCCAGCGCGATTTTGCAACGACAAGAAAAGTGAACAGCGCAAAAACCGGCATGAGCAAGTTCTACGCATTTGAAAGTATGCTGAGCATCACGGGCGCAAATGCGGATGAAAGATTTACCCATAAACCTTCGGAAAGCGGCGCAGTTGCATCGGCGCTGCTGGACGCTGTAAATACCGGCAATGCCGGCGGTGTTGCCAATCCGAAACTTAAAGCCGGAATTGAGAAAGCTGCGAAAGATCTTAAAGCCGCAGGCGGATCGGCCGTGGTAGTAAGTGGCAGCAATAATCCAAACATCCAGGTTATTGTTAATGCGATCAATGAGGCCATCGGTGCAAATGGAAAAACAATCGACTGGAGCGTAATAAACCAGGCAAGACAGGGACTTGACTCCGAATTTGCTACGCTCGTCGCTGATATGGAAGCAGGACGTGTGGGAGCAATCGTGATCAACGACGTAAATCCCGCTTATAATTATTTTGATGCGAAACGCTTTGCTGATGCACTCAAAAAAGTGAAAGTATCTGTTGCGTTAAGCTATAAACTCGATGAAACGGCAGAGCTGTGTAAATTCATCGCTCCCGTTCATCATTACCTCGAAAGCTGGGGTGACGGAGAAGCATATAGCGGTCATGTAAGCATGATGCAGCCCACCATCTCTCCTTTATTTTCAACACGCCAATTACAGGATTCACTCCTGAAGTGGTCGGGTAACACGGTTTCTTACGAAACTTATTTCAGAAATTTCTGGACGTCGAGAACAGGCAGTGCTGACAATTATATGAAAGCATTGCAGGATGGTGTAATTGCACCGTCAGCCGGTGCAGCGCCCGCCGCAAGTTTCAACGCAGGAGCAGCTTCTACAGCACTTTCTGCTCTCGCGCAAGCTCAAAAAGCGGGAGCTACGGAATTGGTGCTGTATGAAAATGTAGCGATGGGCGATGGACGCCATGCGAATAATCCGTGGTTGCAGGAACTTCCCGATCCTATTACAAAAGCGTGCTGGGACAACTATGTAATGGTGTCCCCGAAATTCGGACGCGAAGTGTTGGGAGTTGATCTCACCAAACAACGCGACGCAGATAAATATGAAGTAACCACTCAGAAACCGCTTGTTTCTGTTAAAGCAGGTAATAAAGAAGTAGTGCTTCCGGCGCTCATTATTCCTGGTATGAACGATGATACCATCGCGATAGCGTTGGGATATGGAAGATCGAGTGGTGACAATAAACCGGAAACAACAAAAAAAAGGATAGGCCCGGCAGCAAATGAGGCAGGTAAAAATGTTGTATCATTCGCTCTCTTCAACGGAACAACAGTAGACTGGTACAATACCGGTGTTTCAATAACGAAAGCAGAAGGAACATACCTGGTCGCACAAAACCAAACTCACAACTCTTATGAAGGCCGCCATAATGTGGTGCAGGAAGTAACGCTCGAGGAGCTTACGAAGAATCCGACGTTGATTCTTGATGAAAGAGTTAAGGAAATGAAGCCATGGGGCGGTCTCGACAATTTTGAAGAAGCAGGGTCTCCATATCCTGTTTATGATATGCCCGGCGCAAAATGGGGAATGACGATAGACCTCAACGCTTGCTTCGGTTGCGGCGCATGTGTGGTAGCATGTAACGCGGAAAACAACGTACCTGTAGTAGGTAAGAATGAAGTGCTTCGGTTCCACGATATGCACTGGATGAGGATAGACAGGTATTTCACCGGCAACCCGAACGATGCCGATTCGATCCAGACTATTTTCCAACCGATGCTCTGCCAGCATTGCGATAATGCACCGTGCGAAAACGTTTGCCCGGTAGCTGCAACATCACATAGCAGCGAAGGCATCAACCAAATGATTTACAACCGTTGTATCGGTACAAGATATTGCGCGAACAACTGTCCTTACAAGGTTCGCCGTTTCAACTGGGCGGATTATACCGGAGCCGACAGCTTCCACGATAATCAGCCTCATGACGGAACAGGCGCGTTGAACGACGCTGTGTTCATGATGAACGACGATCTGACAAGAATGGTACTGAACCCGGATGTTACCGTGCGCAGCCGCGGTGTGATGGAGAAATGTTCATTCTGTATTCAGCGCCAGCAGGAAGGAAAGCTGAACGCGAAAAAAGAAAACAGGCCACTCGAAGAAAAAGACGCAAGTGTAGCATGTGCGCAAGCTTGCCCGGCCAATGCAATAACATTCGGCAACGTGAACAGTAAGGAAAGCGCAATAAACAAGGTGAGAAGTGAAGGCAAGAACAGAATTTATCATGTTCTTGAGCAGTTGCATACGCTGCCAAGTGTGAGTTATCTCGCGAAGGTGAGAAACGCACCAACCGCGGGCGATCATCATGAAGAACCAGCGGCATCAGCAGCGCCGGCACACGCGGAACATTAATCAGAAAGAGAAACAGAAAGAGAAACAGAAAGAGAAAGAGTTAAGACATAAGAGGTAAGTACAAAGTATATACTATGGCATTAAAATATGAATCACAGGTAAGACCCCCACTCGTTGTTGGCGGAAAAGATTATCACCAGGTAACTGAGGATATCGTAAGGCCAATCGAAGCACAGCCGAGCCGTCTGTGGTGGATCGGTTTCCTGATTTCAGTAGCACTTTTGCTTTTCGGAGTATACTCGGTTTATCGCGAAGTAGTATACGGCACCGGCCAGTGGAACCTTCACAAAACAGTTGGTTGGGGTTGGGATATCACCAACTTCGTTTGGTGGGTAGGTATCGGTCACGCCGGTACACTTATCTCGGCGATCCTCCTGCTGTTCAGGCAGGGATGGCGCACAGGTGTAAACCGCGCCGCTGAAGCGATGACAATTTTCGCGGTAATGTGTGCAGGACAGTTCCCGATATGGCACATGGGTCGTGTGTGGATGGCCTTCTTTGTACTTCCTTATCCAAACACGCGCGGTCCGCTTTGGGTGAACTTTAACTCACCACTTCTTTGGGACGTGTTCGCGATCTCAACTTACTTCACCGTTTCATTATTGTTCTGGTACACAGGTTTGATACCTGACCTCGCAACTGTGCGCGACAGGGCAAAACTGAAATGGAGAAAATATATGTATGGAATTCTTTCATTTGGCTGGACGGGTTCAACAAAACACTGGCAGCGTCATGAAAGCCTCGCGCTTGTACTTGCGGGCCTCAGTACACCACTGGTACTTTCCGTACACACGGTGGTATCCTTCGACTTCGCCACATCGGTTATACCGGGATGGCACACCACCATCTTCCCTCCTTACTTCGTTGCGGGTGCCATCTTCTCGGGATTTGCGATGGTGCAAACGCTGTTGTTGGTTACGCGAAAAGTATTGAGCCTTGAAGAATATATTACGATAGAACACATCGAGGTGATGAACAAAGTGATAGTGCTCACCGGTTCAATAGTTGGTATCGCCTATCTCACCGAATTGTTCGTTGCGTGGTACGGACAGAACCCTTACGAAATGTGGGCGTTCATGGAAAACCGCGCGAATCCGTTCAGTCCATACGGCTGGAGCTACTGGCTGATGATGAGCTGTAACGTATTGTCGCCACAAATTTTCTGGTTCAGAAAAATGAGAAGAAATATCACCGTGACATTCTTTATGTCGGTGATCGTGAATATAGGAATGTGGTTCGAACGCTTTGTGATTATCGTTACATCGCTGTACAGGGATTACCTGCCCAGCAGCTGGGCCACGTATTATACGCCCACCATCTGGGAAATAGGATTTTACCTGGGAACATTCGGATTGTTCTTTACATGCTACTTCCTCTTTTCGAAATTCTTCCCCGTTATCGCGATAGCGGAAATCAAACACATTTTGAAGAGGTCGGGAGATACATATAAGGAAAACATGGATGTGGTAGAGAAGAAAGCTGTTGATGAAGTGTATGAGGAAGCTCATGCGGCTCATCATTAATAATATTTTGAATTTTCAATTCAGTTGAAATGGCTTTAAAAAAATTTGTAGTTGGTGTTTTTGATGACGAGCATAACCTCTTTAACGCGGTAAGAAAAGTGCGTAAATCAGGTTACAGGCTCCATGAAGTGTACACTCCTTTCCCTTTACACGGGCTCGACAGGGAGATGGGTCTTCGCGACACCAGCATACATACAGCGGGATTTATTTACGGTTTAACCGGTACATCGCTGGCATTTGGATTTATGACGTGGATTTTTACGAAAGACTGGCCGCTGAACATTGGTGGTAAGCCACATTTCGCATTACCGGCGTGGATACCCATCATGTTCGAGTTCACAGTACTTCTTTCGGCGGTAGGTATGGTGCTCACATTCTGCTATGTGTGCCAGCTTGCGCCTTTCGTGAAGAAACATCACTTTCACCTTCGCTCAACGGACGACAAATTCGTGATGGTGCTGGATGTTTCGTCAGGAAACAGTGAATCGGAGGCAAGCGATTTTCTTTCGGGTCTTGGCGCGTCGGAAGTGAATGTGCAGGTGGCCGAAACAGGATGGTGGCTCGGAACTTATGACAGGGAACAAAAGCTTGGACTTTCAAGAGAGCCATCTCATTAAAATATTATCAACGGATAACGGATGAAAAAAGCATTTATCATATCAGGCCTGGTTTTCTTCGCAGCAATAACAGGTTGCTCCGATGTTAAGAGACATCCGGGCCGAGTGTATATGCCCGACATGGGTAACAGCGTGGCATATGAAACATATTCCTCTACTGACAGGCTCGATACACTTGGTGTAAAATATACAAGGATGCCGGTGCCGGGCACTATCAAGAGAGGTGAACTTTTTCCGTTCCCGCTTGCTAAGGATGCGGGCACAGACACTACCAATTACGTGCTTTCGAAACAGGTTCAAAATCCGTTAAAGAGCCTGACAGCCGGCGAATTAAAAGAAGCTGAAAGATTATACCTGGTGAACTGCGGAATTTGCCATGGCACCGCTCTTGACGGGAACGGCCCCCTTTATAATGGAGGCAGTGGTCCGTTTGGTGTGGCTCCGAGAAACCTGGTTTCGGATCCGGTAGTAACGAATATGCCTGATGGACAAATGTTTTACTCCATCACCTATGGTAAAGGCCAGATGGGTCCTTATGGTCCGCAACTGGATACAAAACAAAGGTGGATGATTGTAAGCTATATCAATTCGAAACAAAGTGGTGGCAGCGGTGCAGCAAAAGATTCAACCGCGGCACCGGCAAAAGATTCAGCAACCGCAAAAAAATAAACCAGCTAACAGAAAGTAAAATTGTTGAGCATGACGACAAGTAAAGAATTTTTCGAAGTCCCGAAGCGATATAAGAACTGGTCCTATGGTTTGATAGGAATAGGTATCCTGGCTCTACTGGTAGGATATTTTATGTATGGCGCGAGCGACGACATTCATCACAAGTCGCGGTTCTGGGCAACGCTTCTGCAGAACAGTACTTATTTTCTGCTGACTACTAATGCCGCAATGTTTTTTATATGCGCAACTATTCTTGCTTTCGGTGGCTGGCAAATGGTTTTTCGCAGGGTGCCCGAAGCGATATCGGCAGCCGTACCGGTAATTGGTGTAATTACACTCGTGATACTGCTTGCAATTGTTTTTGGCGGTCATCACATGACTCATATCTATCACTGGACAGATCACGAAACAGTAGCAAACGATAAAATACTGGAAGGCAAAAGCCCGTTCCTGAATATTCCATTCTATATTATCTGGACCGTACTCATTATCGGGTTATGGAGCCTGTTAGGATTTAAGGTGAGAAAAATTTCTTTGGAAGCCGATAAGCCGATGAGTGTTGAGCAGGGAAAGAAATATATCTGGAAAAATACCGTGTGGGCATCGCTTTACATCGTTTGGTTCGCGTTGACAGTAATGTCTACCACACCATGGTTATGGTTGATGAGCATCGACGCGCACTGGTATTCTACCATGTACAGCTGGTACACATTCGCGAGCACATGGGTATCGGGTCTCGCGTTGATCACGCTTTTCGTCATCTATCTTAAAAACGCTGGATACCTGGAATATACCAACAAAGAGCACCTGCACGACCTCGGTAAATTCATGTTTGCGTTTTCTATATTCTGGGCATACCTGTGGTTTTCACAGTTCATGCTTATCTGGTACGCAAATATCCCGGAAGAAACCGTTTACTTCAACCCACGTATCAAAGACGGCGCTTACAGCGGGGTATTCTGGTTCAACTTTATCATCAACTTCCTGGCTCCTTTCCTGATTTTCATGAAAAGGAACTCGAAAAGAAATTATACGACAGTAACTATAATGTCACTCATTATTGTTTTCGGACACTGGCTCGACTTCTACCAGATGGTAATGGCGAGCGTTGCGCCCGATCATGTTGAAATGAATTTGTTTGATTTCGGTATAGCACTTGGATTCGTTGGAATTATCATGCTGGTAACCGGCAGAGCTTTAAGCAAGTATCCGCTTGTTTCAAAGTACCACCCGTTCCAGAAAGAAAGTATCATACATCATACATGATAAAAAGACGTATCCTTCTGTACCAAATGTGTTTAAATTTTTGAATCTCATGTCTACTACTGCAATTCTGCTATTGGCGATACTTGGTTTGGGCTTTCTGATAACATTTCAGATAGCTAAGGCCAGTGAATACGTTGGAGTGCTTAAGGGCGAGAAAAAGTCGTTCGAGCAAAGCAACCGCGTTAACGCGTTCCTCATGGTGGTGTTTCTCGTGCTCGGTCTGATCGGTATTTACTGGTGCCATGAGTTGTTCTACAAAAAAACTCTTCTGCCATTTCCGTCAGCGTCGGATCACGGTGAAAAGATCGACAGCATGATGTTCATCACCATCGCGATCACAGGCGTTGTGTTTTTCATCACACAAATACTTCTTTTCTGGTTCGCTTATAAATACCAGCATTCAGATAAAAGAAAGGCGCTGTTCTATCCTCATAATACAAATTGGGAAATCCTGTGGACCACTGTACCCGCGATCGCATTGTGCGTGCTCGTAGGATTCGGTCTTTATTACTGGTACCAGATTACCGGCAATGCCCCGGAAAAGGCGCTCCAGGTTGAAGTAACAGGAAAACAATTTGGATGGATATACAGGTATCCCGGTAAAGACAACGTGTACGGAAAGAAATATTACAAAAACATTGACGAGAGTAATAACAACGAACTCGGAATTTTGTGGGACGATCAGTACAGCCACGACGACATTGTGACAACAGAGGCGTTGTACCTGGTAAAAGGTCAGCCTGTTAAAATAAATATCTTCTCCCGCGATGTTATCCACGACGTGGGCCTTCCGCATTTCAGAATGAAAATGGACGCTGTACCGGGAACACCAACCACAATGTGGTTCACCCCCCAGTATACTACCGAAGAGATGAGGAAGATCACAGGAAATAACAATTTTGAGTACGAAATTGCCTGCGACCAGATGTGTGGAAACGGACACTACTCCATGAGAGGAGTGGTAAAAGTGGTGACACAGTCAGAATTTATTTTATGGAGGGCGAGGCAAAAGGCGCGGTACCTGATGGTTTTTCCAGACAGGGATCCGACAAATCAAAAAGCGGTAGACACAACCAAAACAGGCACGGCACCACCGCCGCCTGTGGCAGCTAAGCGTTAAAACCCCTGTACCTGAAAAACTGATTAATTTTATAAAATTTTTCTCATGAGCAACGAAGCAACGCATGGTCATCCTGAAGTAGTAACTACTCATGAAGCGCATCACGACGAGCACCATGTGCATCATCATAAAGAAACGTTTATCACTAAATATGTATTCAGCCAGGATCACAAAATGATCGCCAGGCAGTTTCTTATCACCGGTATGGCATGGGCCATCATCGGTGGTTTAATGTCGGTTCTCTTCCGTTTGCAGCTTGGATATCCCGACCAATCTTTTCCTTTCCTTGAAGATATATTGGGAAGATGGGCGAAGGATGGAAAGATTACAGCGGAATCATATTACGCACTGGTTACAATGCACGGAACCGTACTCGTGTTTTTCGTGTTGACGGGCGGATTGAGCGGAACGTTTGCAAATTTTCTTATTCCCCTCCAGATCGGAGCGAGAGACATGGCCTCGCCATTTCTTAACATGCTTTCGTACTGGTTCTTCTTTATCGCGAGCGTGATAATGTTCAGCTCACTGTTTGTTCAGACAGGTCCTTTTTCCGGCGGATGGACGGCGTATCCACCATTGAGTGCGCTTGGCGAGGCCTCGCCAGGTTCCAAAGTGGGTATGGACCTATGGATAACCAGTATGGCTTTGTTTGTTGTGTCGTCATTGCTGGGAGGTCTTAACTACATCGCTACTATTTTGAACATGCGTACGAAAGGTATGAGCATGACGAGAATGCCGCTCACCATATGGGCGCTGTTCTTTACCGCTGTACTCGGAGTCCTCTCGTTCCCTGTGCTGCTGTCTGGTTTCATCCTCTTGCTGTTCGACCGCCATGCGGGAACAAGTTTCTATCTCGACAGCATCTACATAGGTTCTGCTGCCCTGCCTAACGAAGGCGGTAGCGCGATTCTGTACCAGCACCTGTTCTGGTTCCTTGGACACCCTGAGGTGTACATTATTATATTACCGGCGATGGGAATAGTGTCGGAAGTGATGAGCGTAAACGCGAGAAAACCCATTTTCGGATACATGGCGATGGTCGGTTCGCTGTTTGCGATCGCGATACTCGCGTTCCTCGTATGGGCGCACCACATGTTTGTGACAGGTATGAATCCGTTTCTCGGTTCGGTATTCGTGTTGCTGACCCTGCTGATCGCGATACCTTCGGCGATCAAAGTGTTCAACTGGCTCACCACCATCTGGCGAGGCAACATACGGTTTACACCGGGAATGATGTTTTCACTGGGCTTTGTGAGCTTGTTCATCTCAGGTGGTCTTACAGGTATATTCCTTGGAAACTCAGCGCTCGATATAGCCCTGCATGATACGTATTTCGTTATCGCGCACTTCCACATTGTGATGGGTGTTGCGGGCTTTTTCGGAATGTTCGCCGGAATCTATCACTGGTTCCCGAAAATGTTTGGCAGGTTTTTGAATAATACGATGGCATATATCCACTTCTGGGTAACCCTCATCGGTTCTTATCTCATTTTCTGGCCAATGCACTACGAAGGTTTAGCGGGTATGCCAAGACGTTATCTTGACTACACCAACTGGCTTTCGTTTAACCAGTTCGATGGACTAAACAAGTTTATTTCGACAGTTGCAATGGTCGTATTCGCCGTGCAGCTCATGTTCATATTTAATTTCTTTTATTCAATATTCAAGGGCAGAAGAGTTACCGTGAAGAATCCATGGGGATCCTCCACGCTCGAGTGGACAACGCCAATTGTTGCCGGACACGGTAATTGGCCGGGAGAAATTCCTGAAGTTCACCGCTGGGCCTACGACTATAGTAAAGATGGAAGAGAATATATTTCTCAAACAGAACCGGTTACCCCTGATGAAAAGCCGCATTGATCATGAGGTGAAGGGTGAACAGGAAGTTAGTTCTTTTAAAATAGCGAGCAAGATCCGCGACTACATGATGCTGATAAAATTCAGCCTCAGCTTTATGGTCGTGTTTTCCGCGGTAATCAGTTACCTGCTGGCGCCGAAAGTTGTTGAATACAACTGGAAGATGATTATTCTTCTTTTTGTTGCAGGCTTCCTGGTAACAGGAAGCGCCAACGCGGTGAACCAGGTGGTAGAAAAAGATACCGACGCGCTGATGAAGCGTACGGCCAAAAGGCCCGTAGCCTCCGGCAGGATGAGTGCCGGCGAAGGCTGGACATTCGCGGTAATCGCAGGCCTTGCAGGCGTTATCATTCTTGCGTATTTTTTCAACATCCTGTCGGCATCGATCGCCGCCATCAGTTGGTTTATTTACGCATTCATGTACACGCCGCTAAAAAAGATCAGCGCGATATCGGTACTTGTAGGTGCGGTGCCCGGAGCGCTACCATGTTTAATCGGATGGGCAGCGGGACAGGATGAACTCAGCGCCGGCGGATGGATACTGTTCGCGATCCAGTTTTTCTGGCAGTTTCCGCACTTCTGGGCGATCGCCTGGATTGCGCATAATGATTACAGTAAGGCCGGGTTCAAACTGATGCCTTCTGTGGAAGGCCCTACCAAGTATTCGGCGATACAATCGGTGATCTATTCGCTGGTGCTTGTGCCGGTAGGAGTGCTGCCTTATCTTTCGGGCATGAGCGGAATGGTCAGCTTCTGGATATTGCTGGCGGCAAACCTGTCGATGGTTTGGCTCAGCGTGAGGTTGTACCGGAAAATGACAGTGTCTGCGGCGAGATCAGTGATGTTCGGCAGCTATATATACCTCGCAGTGGTTTTATTGGCGCTGCTCGGCGACAAAAATGTTTTAATGGGATAAAATTATAAAGGTGATTAGTGCAACTGTGAGTACACAAAGAAAAAAGATTCATCCCCATAAATTCACTTTATGGGTGGGCCTCGGCAGCATCGTGATGATGTTCGCAGGGCTTACCAGTGCGTATATCGTAAAAGAAAGCCAGCCTGAGTGGACGAGTGTTGAATTGCCGAAAGTGTTTTATTATTCCACTGCGGCGATTATAGCCAGCAGCATTACCATACAGATGGCGCTGAAAGCTTTTAAAGAGCGTAGCATGATGAACTATCGCAGGTTTATTACGCTGACGGCTCTGCTTGGAACTGTTTTTATTATCCTCCAGCTGATTGGGTTTAGCAGGATGTGGGGGGATGGTGTTGATTTTAAAGGTTCCGGAGCGGGCCAGTTTTTATATATCATTTTCGGGTTACACGTGTTGCACGTGTTAGGTGGGGTGGTAGCGTTGCTTGTGATTTTTTTTAAGGCTTTCAGTAAGAGGGTCAGGAATTATAATCCGGTGACGATTGAGTTGGCGAGTACGTATTGGCATTTTGTAGATCTTTTATGGATCTATTTGTTGGTGTTTTTTATTTGGACCCTATAACGCCGCAGGCGAAAACGTCTTCTTCTTTTTTAGAAGAAAGAAAAGAATAAAAGGTATCATTTACCTGCCGCCGCAGGCGAAAATTTTTCTTCTTTTTTAGAAGAAAAGAAAAAATGAAATATTAAATAATTAATCGAATAAAATGGCAAACGCGGTTTCAGCAAATCAAAAATGGTGGTCAGGAGGCAGAAGTCCCTTCAACGTAGAGTACGGAAAACTCATGATGTGGTACTTCCTCATGAGTGATGCGTTTACATTCGGCGCTTTTCTTATTTCCTACGGTTCCATCCGCTTTGCAACAAACGCATGGCCCGACCCGAACCACGTATTCTCATCGTTCCCATTCATGGGTCACACGCATCTGCCACTCGTTTTCGTGAGTCTCATGACCTTCATTCTTATCATGAGCTCCGTAACCATGGTACTCGCCGTGGGCGCAGGTCACATGAAAGATAGAAAAGGCGTTATAAAGTGGATGCTGTGGACTATTCTCGGCGGTATCGCGTTCTTAAGTTGCCAGGCATGGGAGTGGACGCACCTTTATCACCAGGGCGCGTGGTGGGGTAGCAATCCTTTCCTTAACTACGACAACACACAATCAACAACGAATTTTACTAACTTTTTCTTTACAATAACAGGCTTTCACGGGTTTCACGTGTTCTCGGGAGTAGTGATAAACATTATCATGCTTATCATGGCGATCAACGGTACATTCGACAGGAGAGGACACTACCTGATGATTGAAAAAGCAGGTCTCTACTGGCACTTCGTAGATCTCGTTTGGGTGTTTGTATTCACATGCTTCTACCTGTTCTAAATAAAAAATAGTTAAACTCTTTATATGGAAAATTCGCATGGTCATGTTTCGCACGGACAAACGGCAGATTCGCACGACAGCGGGCACGGTTTCGATACCAAAGCCATCTGGCGCACATTCTGGATATTGCTGGTAATTACGTGCATCGAATTGATAGTGGGTATGTTTATCGCTCCGCGGTTTCCGCATACTACTAAAGTGTGGTTCAATATTCTATATATTATATTTACCGGCGCAAAGGCTTTTTATATCATCGCAGAATTCATGCACCTGCGTCACGAGATCAAGAATATGATTATGACCATTGCAATTCCCGCGCTGCTCTTCATCTGGTTTATAGGCGCGTTTCTGTGGGATGGCGATTCATTTAAAAATCTTCGTAACACTCTTGATCCTCACCATAAAGAAGCCACACAAAAACCAGTTGCCCCCGCTCCCGCTCACGGCACAGAAGAACATCTGAAATGATGTAACTTTGCGCCTCGATGAGTAAAAAGGCAATTTTGTCTCTTTGTATTGTGGCGCTGCTTCCTTTGGTAAGCTATCTTATTGTAAAAAAAGCGAGCGAAAACGCTGTGGTGATGCCCACACGTTATTTCCCCGATTCCGTTGTAAATAAAGTAGTGGATGGAAAACAGGTTTCTGATACCATCTGGCATAAAATAAACAACGTTACTCTCGTTAATCAACTCGGCGACACCGTTTCCCTCGACGATATAAGCGGTAGCATCATCATCGCCGATTTCTTTTTCACCCGCTGCCCTACTATCTGTCCCACTCTCACCCGAAACATGAAAGAGCTGCAGGATGCAATGAAAATGAAAGATGCCAGGAGAAGAATTGATAGCGGCTTTGTGCGGTTTATTTCATTTTCAGTGGATCCCGAAAGAGATTCTGTTGAAGCATTGAAAAAATATGCCGACAAGTACGGCGTAAATCATGATACCTGGTGGTTCCTAACCGGTGAAAAGAAGAGAATTTATGATTTCGCCCTCAATGAGTTGAAGCTCGGATTGCAGGATGGAGAAGGCGTCGACTCGAATTTCATCCACACGCAAAAGTTTGTGCTGATGGACAAAGACAGGGTGGTAAGAGGGTATTATAACGGACTCGACAGCACTGCAATGTCGAAGCTCGCGGAAGACCTTACATTACTGATGCTTGAAAAAGATCGAAAAAAGAAAAGAAAAATTTTCTGATGCTCGAACCGATTCTTGTTAAAAACGACCGACGCGCCCGCATACTTATTATCGTTGTTTCTGTTGTTATTTTCTGCGCGATCGCCTTACTTGGACGGGTAGAAATCCCGGTGGGTGGAGATTTCGATGTGCACATTTTTGCGAAGGTCAATGCGATCATCAATTCGGTTGTATCGCTGTTGCTATTGGCGGGATTGATAGCGGTGAGGGCACGCAAATATGTATTACACAAGCGGATCATGATCTCCGCAATACTGCTATCGGTCTTGTTTCTTATTTCGTATATCTGCCATCACCTGCTGGCGGGCGATACGAAGTTTGGAGGTGAGGGGCCGATCAGGTATGTATATTTTTTTATACTGATTACGCATATTATTCTCGCGGCCGTTATTCTTCCGTTTATACTTTTTACGGCTTACAGGGCGCTTATAGCAGAATGGCCAAAACATATGCGCCTCGCGCGTATTACATGGCCGATATGGTTTTATGTGTCAGTGACAGGAGTGGTGGTGTACCTGATGATTAGTCCGTACTATAATTGAGACGGATCCCAAAATTTATTTTTAAAATCAACCACCACATCATCCTTCACCTTCACATTCTCCTTCTCCAATCTCCTCTGCATTTCGCCAGGATCACCAAAATGAAACCTTCCGGTAAGCATCCCATTCCTGTTCACCACGCGGTGCGCCGGAAGTTTCAATGACGGATCATGCGCACTACTCATCGCCCATCCAACCATTCGCGCCGACAACTTTGTGCCCAGGCAGGCAGCAATCGCGCCGTATGAAGTAACCCGTCCGCGCGGAATTTGCCTGACCACATCATACACCAGGCTGAAGAACGATTCCTCTTTGGCTCCCGAAGGTTTTACGCTCGAAAGCTTTTCCCGAAGCGGCTTACTTTTTGTCTTTGCTTTCTTCATTATTTTTTCTTTGAAGCAGGAGCATTGATCGTTTTGGCTCCTTCACATTGCTGTAATCGTAAGGACAATGCCGGCACCCGTTCCCGCAACAATATCCACGACTCAGAAGAAATTCTGCCGTAAACACTGTAAGCCCTTCATCATTTGTGTACGATTCAGGCTCCTCGTCTGGATACTTCCCGTTCAATGATTAATTCTTTTAATTTCCCGTCTCTCGCTTCGAGAATTTTTTCCGGCAACACAAATTGCAGGTAATGGATTTTTTTACTTTTCGAAATGTCAAGGCATTCATAGTAAGTCTGGATTTTCAGGTCATCCGGAATATCCGCACTCGCATATACATCAGCGTTATCTACTAACAATTCAAGATTGTAAAAATCGATAACCAGTTTGGTGAAGATATACAGATCCGGCGAATCTGTTTTTAAATGGATTTTTCCTCCCGGCGCCAGGAACGACTGGTAAATTCTTAAGAAATGCGGATGAGTAAGCCGTTTTCTCGCGCGGGAAGTTCGCAGTTGCGGGTCGGGAAAAGTTATCCATATTTCTGAAACTTCGCCAGGACTGAAATACTGATCGGTTTTGTCGATCTGGCTCCTTACGAATGCTACATTTCCGAGTTTTTCTTCCAGCGCTTTTTTCGCTCCTACCCAAATCCTGTTCCCTTTGAGATCTATCCCGATAAAGTTTCTATCGCTATGTAACCTTCCCAATCCCACCGCATATTCACCTTTACCACACGCCAACTCAAGTGTCAGCGGGTTTTCATTGCCAAAGAAAGTGGCCCACTTACCCTTCATATGCAATGGGTACTCGAGCACATTTCTAAACGTTCTGATCTCCGCAAAGCGCTGTAATTTCTTTTGACCCATCGCGAACAAATGTAAAATAATAGACGTGAAAAGAAACTAAATTCGCTCCAAAAGCCGAACGATGAAACTCGCAACGAAACTGATACATGGTGGTATTGAACCGGATCCGTCGACAGGTGCAATTATGACGCCCATTTTCCAGACATCTACGTATGTTCAGGAAGCGCCGGGAAAGAATAAGGGATATGAATACGCGCGTTCTCAAAATCCCACCCGTATGGTGCTGGAAGAAGCGCTTGCGATAAGTGAGAACGGTAAGTTCGGTTTATGCTTCAGCAGTGGTGTGGCCGCCACGGATGCCGTGATAAAACTTTTATCTCCTGGCGACGAAGTGATTGCCGGTAATGATATGTATGGCGGCACTTACAGGTTGTTCAGTAAAGTGTTTGAAAAATTCGGAATAAAGTTTCACTATGTTGACATGTCCTCGACTGATAATATAAGTAAAGTTATCAATGAAAAAACCAGGTTGCTCTGGATTGAAACACCTACCAACCCGCTGATGAATATCGTTGATATAGCGTCTGTAACAAAACTGGCAAAGCAGAAGAAAATTCTCACCTGCGTAGACAACACTTTCGCATCGCCATACCTGCAGAATCCGCTCGATCTCGGCGCTGATATTGTAATGCATTCCGCAACAAAGTATTTAGGCGGCCACAGCGATGTAATCCATGGATGCCTCATGATGAACGACAGGGATTTGCGCGACCAGCTTTATTTCATACAAAAAAGTTGCGGAGCAGTTCCCGGCCCACAGGACTGTTTTCTTATTCTTCGCGGCTTGAAAACTCTTCACCTCCGCATGGAGAGACACTGCATAAATGGCGAGCAGGTAGCGAATTATCTTCGAAATCATAGTAAAGTCGGAAAGGTTTACTGGTGTGGGTTTGAAGATCATCCCGGGTACGCGGTTGCAAAAAAACAGATGCGCGGGTTTGGAGGTATGATGAGCTTTACACTGAAAGATGATAGTGTAGAGAAAGCCATGAAACTTTTATCGTCAACAAAATTATTTGCGTTAGCGGAAAGCCTGGGTGGCGTTGAATCGTTAATTAACCATCCCGCGACTATGACGCACGCTTCCATACCGCGTGAAGAAAGAATAAAGAATGGGTTGACCGATTCGTTGATCAGGCTGAGTGTGGGAGTTGAAGATATCACCGATCTCATCGATGATCTGAACCAAGCGCTGGAAAGTTTGTGAACAAAAGTGAGTTAAAAAAGTTTCTTGAAAGAAAGGTGGCCGAGTACAACAACCTTTCATTTATCCCACTCGATCCTGTGTCGGTGCCGCACCTCTTTACGAGAAAACAGGATATCGAAATCGCCGGATTTTTCGCAGCCACCTTTGCGTGGGGCAACCGTGCGACGATTATCAGGAAATGTAAAGAGCTTATGGCTCTGATGGATAACAGTCCCCACGATTTTATTGTTAACCATACAGAGAAAGACAGAAAGCGGTTCCTGGGATTTTGTCACCGCACTTTCAACGACACCGATTTACTATATTTTGTTTCATTTCTTCAGCATCATTATCGTAAACATAATTCGTTGGAGGATGCATTTTTTCCAAAGGTGGTTAATGCTGTTGAAGATGCCCTCAATCATTTCAACACTTATTTTTTTTCGCTTGATGATGTGCCGCAGCGTACCAGGAAGCATGTTGCGTCGCCAATGAAAAATTCCGGTTGTAAGCGATTGAACATGTATTTAAGATGGATGGTTAGAAACGACGGAAAAGGGGTGGATTTCGGGATCTGGAAAAAGATAAAGCCATCGCAACTGGTTATTCCCCTCGATTTGCATGTAGCCCGCGTGGCAAAAAGGTTCAAACTGCTTACCAGGCCAAATGCCGACTGGGAATCGGCCCTCGAACTCACTAATAATCTGCGTGAATTCGACGCGCAAGATCCTGTAAAATACGACTTTGCCCTCTTTGCCCTCGGTGTAATGGAGAAATTCTAACTTCGCTACCTTTGAAATAAATCAATATCACATGCCAGGATACGAAATGTTTGGAGACGAGGAAAGGAAAGAGGTGAATGAGGTGCTGGAAACCGGTATACTCATGCGTTATGGTTTTGATGGCCCGCGTAAAGGACGATGGAAGGCAAAGGAACTTGAAGAGGCGATCAACAAAACTTTTGGTTCAAAACATGCGCAACTTGTTTGTAATGGAACAGCGGCGCTTACCACTGCGCTCGCATGTCTGGGGATTGGTTATGGTGACGAGGTGATCATGCCTGGTTTCACGTTTGTTGCAAGTTTCGAAGCGGTGTTAAGTGTGGGAGCCACGCCGGTACTCGTTGACATTGATGAGTCGCTTACCCTGGATCCTGAAGCCGTTCGTGCGGCCATCACTCCAAAAACAAAATGTGTAATGCCTGTGCATATGTGCGGCAGCATGGCCGACATGGATGCGTTACAGGCGATTTGCAAAGAACATAAGTTGATACTGCTTGAAGATGCTTGCCAGAGCATTGGCGCCTCATACAAAGGAAAATATCTCGGGACAATCGGGGATGCAGGCGCGTTTTCATTCGACTTTGTAAAGACAATGACATGCGCGGAAGGTGGCGTTGTATTGACAAATAACGCAAACGTATATACGAAAAGTGATGGTTACAGCGATCATGGTCATGATCATAAAGGTGTTGACCGTGGCGCTGATCTTCATCCGTTCATTGGATATAACTACAGGATATCTGAATTGCACGCCGCAGTTGGTCTTGCGCAGATAAGAAAACTGGATAAATTTCTTGCTATACAAAAGCGCAATCATGCGGCGTTAAAAGAGATGTTATCGAAAGTGCCGGGAATTACTTTCAGGAAGATCCCGGATCCACAGGGCGACAGCTGTACTTTTTTGAGCTGGTTTGTTCCATCGGCGGAAGTAGCAAGGGCGATTATAGATGAGCTTAAGTTAAAAAATGTTCTTGCCGGTAACTTTTACTGGTACGACAATAACTGGCACTATATCAGAAAATGGGATCACCTGAAAAACGCAACAACTTTAAACGCGTTGCATCCCGAACTGAAAGCTGCGGTAATAAAACAGGCGAACAAAAATTTCGCTGCCAGCGACGCCATTATGAGCCGGTGTATATCCACGCTGATTAATTTGTCGTGGACCGAGCAGCAGCTCTCGGAAAAGGGCCAGGCGATCGTTAACGCGGCGAAAAAAGTGATGGCCACGCAAGCAGTTTAACTATTTTTTTCCTTCGAGCGCATTACATTGCGCGAGCGAACCCACCCTAAGCCTGAGAGGCACACGAAACGCTTTCTCGAATTTCCATTCGTGCCTGCAGAAGAATGACAGATTTCGTACATAAACATCCTTCTGGGGTGTAAAAGTTATTGCTGGTGTGACGCTCGCCGAGTCGGCCGCCGGAGTTAACTGGTGCTTGCTGAAACCCGCAAAACGAGACTGGGCGCACAGATTCTGTGAAAAAAATATCAGCGCGGATACAATAAATAATTTATTGAGACTGATGCCCACCCCTAAAAGATTTGTTTGTAAATTTACGGCCTGATTTTTGTGGAAACGGCAAATTTTTAAAAAAATAGCGGTTCCGCACTTATTTGTTGCAGTGAAAAACCGGGAACACTATTATGGCATTAGGACAGAGTTTACAGCAAAAGCTGCTCCAGAAACTATCACCTCAGCAAATTCAATTGATGAAGTTGTTGCAGGTTCCGACTGCTAATCTGGAAGAGAGAATAAAAGAAGAATTAGAAGAAAATCCGGCACTTGAACAATCAGAAGAAGATTACGAGGACCAGTACGACGAAGGAAAAGATGAATTTGAATCGGCTACGGATGATGAATATGAGTCTGAAGGCAGTGAAGACGAATATGATAACATTGATATCAGTGACTATGTAAGCGATGACGACGGAGAGATTGCAGAATACAGAACCAGGGACGAGAATTACCCCGAAGCCGACGATAACAAAACAGTTCCATACCGGATACAGACTTCATTTCACGAGCACCTCCAGGAACAGCTGGGTATGCTGAAGCTCGATGAAACACAGAAAAAAATCTCGGAACAGATAGTAGGCAGCATTGACGACGACGGTTATCTCCGCAGGGAAACCGCTGCGATTGTTGATGACCTTGCATTCAGGCAAAATATAGAAACAAACGAAGCCGAGGTGGAAGCGGTGATCAAACTGATACAGCAGTTTGATCCGCCTGGCGTTGCCGCGCGCGACCTGCAGGAATGCCTGCTGATTCAACTGCACAGGTTGAAGGTACAGGCCAAGGAAGTTGACACCGCAATTGATGTGCTCACCAACTACTTCGACGAGTTTACCAAGAAGCACTACGACAAAATCCAGAGGGGCCTTAACCTCACCGACGAACAGATAAAAGATGTAATCAACCAGATCATACGGTTGAATCCCAAGCCAGGCGGCAATCACAGCGATATCAACAAAGCCGAAAGTTATGTGGTTCCCGACTTCTTTATATTCAACAACGGGGGCAAACTGGAGCTTACGCTAAATTCCAAGAATGCTCCGGACCTGCGCATCAGCGAAGGTTATAAAGACATGCTCCGCGATTACGAGAAGGGAAGCAAAAAAGACCGGCGCCAGAAAGAGGCCGTGTTGTTTATTAAACAGAAAATTGACGCGGCCAAATGGTTTATCGATGCGATCAAGCAACGGCAGCACACGCTTACCAGCGTGATGGAAACGATAATGGAGTACCAGCTGGAGTTCTTTCTTTCAGGAGATGAAACGATGCTGCGGCCGATGATCTTAAAAGACATTGCGGAACGCACGGGTCTCGACATATCTACTGTAAGCCGTGTTGCGAACAGTAAATTTGTGCAGACTGAATTTGGTACTTACAGGCTGAAATTCTTTTTCAGTGAATCGCTGAGTACGGAAAGTGGTGAAGAGGTGTCGACACGCGAAGTGAAAAAGATCTTAAGTGATTTTATTGAAGGTGAAAGCAAGAAGAAGCCGCTAAGCGATGAAAAGCTTACGGAATTACTCCAGGAAAGGGGTTATAACATTGCACGCCGCACGGTTGCGAAATACAGAGAACAATTGAATATACCGGTTGCCCGTTTACGCAAAGAATTATGAGTGAAACATTGGAAAGTTACTCTGCGCCCGCCGCTCAAATTCATTCTCCTATAGTAAGGTGGTTGGCGAAAATCGTGTCGTTTGTTTTTCATCCGCTGTTTATTCCTGTTTTTGTAACATTGTTTTTATTGTATGCGCACCCGATAATGTTTGCGGGTTACAGTGATGTAATGAAATACCGGCTTACGGCTACGATCTTCGTGAACCTCGCGATGTTGCCGGCGATAACAGTGTTGCTATGCTGGCGGTTGAATTTTGTGGATAGTATTTATATGAACACGCAGAAGGAGAGGATCATTCCTCTTGCTGCGGCGATGATATTTTATTTCTGGGGGTGGTTTGTGTTGAAGAACAATAGTGGCATCCCGGATATTTTTAAAGAGTTTCTTTTAGGATGCTTTATTACGATAATTGCGGGGTGGCTGTCGAATATTGCTTTTAAGGTGAGTTTGCATGGGTTGGCGATGGGGGGTATGTTTTGTTTTATTCTGCTGCTTACGTTCCGTAGCGAGGGTTTGGGCGCGCAGTATGTGGCGTTTGCCGCGCTTGTGGCCGGGTTGGTTTGCAGTATGCGTTTAGTGCTTAATACGCACCGCCCTTTCGAGGTGTATTTTGGCTTTCTTCTTGGGGCACTCAGCCAGGTGGTGGCGCTGGTGTTATAGATAGGGGTTTCCGCTAAAACAGGAGGCTCGCCCGCCGCAGGTGTTTGATTTCTGCAGGGCCCCCGCTTCTTTCACAAAATTCAGGCAATCTGCTAAAAACCGCCGGAGGCTCGCCCGCCGCAGGCGTCTTTTCATCAACGTTCCACCGTCAAAACACCCAAAAAAATTAGTCTTTTTCTACTAAAAAAATTAGTGTCAATAAAATAATTTCCTCTACATTTGTCAAACAATTACTTTACCCATTAAATCACGGCACATGTCAAACACAAATACAAACTCTGAAAAATTCAAGGCACTGAAGCTAACCATGGACAAAATAGACAAGGATTTTGGCAAGGGTAGCGTAATGCTCATGAACGAAAAATCACAGGATGCCCCTGAAGTAATCTCCACCGGTTCCATCGGCCTGGACACAGCCCTTGGAATAGGCGGTCTCCCGAGAGGAAGAATAGTAGAAATATACGGACCGGAGTCATCAGGTAAAACCACCATAGCCATCCACGTCATAGCCGAAGCACAGAAAAAAGGCGGCATGTGCGCGATCATAGATGCGGAACACGCATTCGACAGCCTTTATGCAAAAAAACTCGGGGTGGACGTCGACAACCTCCTCATCTCTCAGCCCGATTATGGCGAACAGGGTCTTGAAATAGCCGACAGGCTCATTTTATCCGGGGCACTGGATGTTGTGGTGATAGATTCCGTGGCAGCACTTGTACCTAAAGGCGAACTAGAAGGTGAAATGGGCGACAGCAAAATGGGATTACAGGCAAGGTTAATGTCGCAGGCACTTAGAAAGCTCACCGCAACAATTAATAAAACAAACACCATCTGCATATTCATCAATCAGCTGAGAGAAAAAATTGGTGTGATGTTCGGCAACCCGGAAACCACCACGGGCGGAAACGCGCTGAAATTCTACGCGTCAGTGCGCTTAGACATCCGTAGAATGAGCCAGCTGAAAGACGGCGACGAAGCAATAGGAAACAGAGTGAAAGTAAAAGTGGTGAAGAATAAAGTTGCTCCTCCCTTCAGAGCCGCTGAATTTGATATCGTATTCGGCGAAGGAATTTCCAAAAATGGAGAAATCATCGACATGGGTGTGGAATTGAATATTATTCAGAAAAGCGGATCCTGGTTTAGCTATAACGGCGACAAACTTGGCCAGGGAAGAGATACAGTAAAACAACTCATGGCCGATAACCCTGGACTGGCAACCGAAATTGAAGGAAAAATCAGGGAGAAATTAAAAGAATTGCAGGAAGCATAAATAAGTTGGGTTAGTAAGAAAAAAGGGTTCCTGAAAAGGGGCTCTTTTAGTTTTAGCACGCAACATGAGTTCAGCCAGGTTGCGTTCCTGGCGCCAATTCAGCTGCGCCACGCAGCATACCATACCATTATGCACACCTGTTTATAAATACATCTCATCTATTCGCCAATTCTTAATTCTCTTGCATAGTTGACTGATTTTTTCACCCACAAAAGAAAACTATGACGTACACCGAAGTGATCTGGACAGCCAGGCATGAAGCTGCATATCTCGAAGAAAGAAAAAACCAGTGCGAGCATTGCCAACCCGAACAGGAAGAAACTATCGCATGGCTCGAAAACATCTCTGCCCGGGATATCGTTCACACCGTCTTCAAAAAATATGGCATCCATCCCAAAGATGTCTACCGCGAATACGAAGCTGAATTTGCAAGTATCTACTCTGTAGAAGAAATTGAAGTGTTTATGCAGGAACTGGCAGTATAAGCACTGCCGGTCTAACCAGGCCGTTCAGGGTTTTTTTCGGTACATTCATATAAAATTGCCCCCTTGAAACGGCTGCTTATATTGGTTCTGTTGTCGCTGTATCTCTTCAACCTATCTGGATATTTCCTGTACTACAAATATTTTATTTATCATACCGACCGCCAGGCCGTTCAACAGATAGATAATCGATTATACGACGAATCGGAACTGATGGAAATAAAAATTCTTCTTAATCTGCCGTATCTCACCAGTCAGGGTCAATACGAAAGAGTAGATGGAAATCTTGAACATGAAGGCATCTATTATAATTACGTAGAGAGAAAAGTGAACAACGACACCCTTTACCTGAAATGTCGCCGAAATACAACAAAAACAGATTTGCATCAAAGACTTAACGACTACACCAGGAAAGTTAACGACATCCCTACGAGTGAAAAAACCGGCAACACTACAATAAAAAAGTTTTCTCTTGCCTGCGAATATGTACAGTATATAGCTTCTTATGATTTCGATCAGGATAATAACACATCATCCGAATATACCATTGTAAGTTTTAGAACACTGCCCACGTTGTTTATAGCGGATCCATTTAAACCCCCTCGCCTCGTTTAAATAGCAAGTAAATCTTATCGCCGGTTCAACCAAATGCGAATCGAAAACACTCAACGCTAAAAAAGTTTAGAATGAAAAATATTCTATCCGGAATACTTTGTTCCGGAGTTGGCATAATACTATTAACAACGTGCGGGCAACCTTCCAGGGAGGGAAACGAATATATGGCCGAACTGCTCGCGAGAGTGGCGAAGAAAAACTATACATACAAAAACGATTTCTGTGCCCAGGCGAAAATCGAGCAATTCAGAGCGTCACTCCCTAACGCAATTAACATGGAAGACTCGGCAGGTCTTGAGCTTTTACTTACTGCCGCGCTGCTTGAACGGGGAGAAGAGGAACAGGCGGTTGAACAGGGAGAAAAACTCAGGGCCCAGCTGGAACATTACGGCCCTAACATTCCGGTTGTCGTTCTTAAAACACTTGCTATTTGCTATCTCAGGCTCGGCGAAAGAGTTAACTGCGTAAAAAATCATTCATTAGAAGCGTGCATATTTCCGATACGCGGCACAGGTGTACAGAAGTACACAACCGGATCAGAAAAAGCAATCGAGGTATACAAAGAAATATTGGATCGTGATCCTAATGACAGCGAATCGAAATGGTTGTTGAATGTCGCTTATATGGCGCTGGGGCGATATCCGCAGGATGTTCCGCAAAAGCATCTCATTGCCGGACTCGGTACCGACACGTCTCAGCTGGTGAAACCTTTCACTGATCTCGCGATGCAAACCGGTTTGAATATGGAAGACATGGCTGGCGGAAGTATTGTTGAGGACTTCGACAACGATGGAATACTCGACCTGGTTACCAGCAGCTGGGGACTGGAAGACGGAATGCATTTTTTCAGAAACACCGGCAACGGAAGCTTTACAGATGTGTCAGCAACTTCAGGGCTAAAGCAATTGACGGGAGGACTGAATATCATGCAAACCGATTATAATAACGATGGCAACAAAGACATATTTGTGACACGCGGCGCCTGGATGAGAGAGTACGGCACACAACCCAACTCATTGCTACGAAATAATGGCAATGGCACTTTCACAGACGTTACAGGAGAAAGCGGGCTGCTATCGTTTCATCCTACTCAAACAGCTACATGGGCCGACTTCAACAGCGATGGTTACCTTGATGTGTTCGTCGGTAATGAATCTGCAGAACGCGAACCCGCTCATCCCTGCGAATTCTACATCAATAATAAAAACGGAACATTCACCAACATAGCTAAAGAAGCCAAGTGCGATTATGTGTTGTATGTGAAAGGTATAGTATCCGGGGATATCAATAACGATGGATTGCCGGATGTTTTCATTTCAACGATGGATGGAAAGAAAATTCTTTTAAGAAATGATGGAGTTAAAAATGGAATTGTTGCTTTCACAGACATAACGCAGGAAGCCGGGCTCAATACAAATACTTACCGCTCATTTACCACCTGGTTTTTCGACTACGATAATGACGGATGGCTCGACATTATGGTGGCGGGGTATCATTTCGATAAATCGCTTGCGTGGTATGCCGGCCTCGAAGCAATGAACAAACCGCGTGACAGGTCAGGTGATATTTTCATCTACCGGAATATGCAAAATGGAAAGTTCGACGATGTGTCGCAACAGCTCGGAGTGAACAAGGTGACTTTCTCAATGGGTGCGAATTTCGGCGACATCAACAACGACGGCTATCCCGACATGTATTTCGGAACCGGTAATCCTTTGTATCAATCACTTCTTCCAAATAAGATGTTTCTCAATTTAGGCGGCAGTCGTTTTGCGGATGTTACCACGTCATCGCGGTTGGGTAACCTGCAGAAAGGACATGGCGTTTCACTGGCCGACCTCGACTACGATGGCGACCAGGATATTTATATTGAAATGGGCGGCGCGTATCCCGGGGATGCTTACCAGAATTCATTGTATATAAACCCGGGTCAGAATGATAATCACTATATCAAAATATCGCTGGAAGGAACGAAGGCCAACAGGGCTGCAATCGGTGCAAAGGTGAAAGTGACGTTCACTGACAATGGAGTTACGCGTTCTGTGTACAGGGAATTGAATTCAGGAGGCAGTTTTGGCTCAAATCCTTTGATGCAGCATATTGGAATCGGCCAGGCAGTTACTGTAAAGAGTATTGAAATAAAATGGCCCGCCAGTAATTCGGTTCAGCAATTCAACGATATACCAGCGGACCAGAATATAATGATAAAAGAAAATAGTAGCACCGTAAAAACGATTCCGCATAAGCGGGTTGACTTCGCAAATGCTTCATCTGCGACAATCGGAAGTATTCACGCGCATCAGCATTAACCTGTTTAATCACAATCATATATAGCTCTTGTCACAGGATAAGCATTTATGCCTGGATAAGCAGCATTAAAAAATACATGATTCGTGGGATTCATCGATAGCGGCAATCCTTTGGAATTATACTTCGGTTGCACAGCAGGACTATTCATGCTATAGTTCCTGTGAATGAACTGGAACACCGGATGAGTGCGAAAAATGCTAACCTTATTATCGTAATAAGAGGACTTCCATCCTTTAACAGCAAGGTTGCCACGACTATCATATGTGAAGGTTGGGTTGCGTGTAGGTGCAATTGGAATCATTTCACCTGTATCATCCGTACCGTTCCAGATATTGCGAATATTCTCCTTAACAATTCTGCCCTGGGAATCGTAAGTGAATGTTGATACAAAAATCTGGAGAACCGGCACTCGCGGAGGGCCCACTCTCAATGTGTCACGAATAATTGTATTGTTTGCATCATAAGCATAGGTGTGAGTGAAATCCCCCAGGTCTCCGGTTGTGGTGTATTCTTTCAATCTGCCCTGGTTATCGTAAGAAAAGAAATGATCGTTGGCCCAATATGGTTCATAGAGCACACTTACCGGGTTGCCGCGATGGTCGTAAGTAAAAACGGCGGTGATGGTCGTGTTTCCTCCGACTGTATGTTGATAAATCCGACGCAGTTTGCATGAGGCAAACTCATTTGTAGTGGGAAATGTCAGGTTGCTTGATATTTCGGCTGTTGCTGTTTCTTTTGAAATCGGGTCATTGTTTTTTGTACAGGAAACTATTTGAAACAGTCCGACAAAAAGAAAGGCCCTGAGAGGCCATTGGAAGATTTTCATGTTTAAGGTTGTTTGCTTGTTTGTATTTGATGCGGAAGTTAATGCTTTAACGATGACTAAATCAGTTTAATTGGGTTAAAAACTTCTAAGAATATGAATCGAACTATCCTAAATAACAAAAGCCCCCGATAAACTAAAAATCAGTTTACCAGAGGCTTTCATCGCTGTAGAGGGAGGACTCGAACCTCCACGAGGCGGTTAGCTGCAGCGCAATGTTTGTGGTGGTCAACCCCAGTCGCTCCGATTGCTCAGAACGGCATTACACTACGTTTATCCCGTTATCCCCACCCTCGAGACAAGAGGG
>JAEUVS010000036.1 GCA_016786745.1 Chitinophagaceae bacterium
TGGACATGACCTTAGTACGAGAGGACCGGGTCGTACGTACCGCTGGTGTATCTGTTGTGCCGCCAGGTGCAGCGCAGAGTAGCTATGTACGGACAGGATAAACGCTGAAAGCATCTAAGCGTGAAACCTTCCACAAGATGAGTTTTCTTTTAAGGGTCGTAGCAGACGACTACGTTGATAGGCTACAGATGTAAAGGTGGTAACATCAAAGTCGAGTAGTACTAATTACCCGTACGCTTTAATTTTTTTATTTATTTAATTCATTCGTTTATTACTATTGCTCTCATTTACAGCTTTTACCAATATGTTAACCATATTCGAACTCTTTATGGTGGTTTTGCCGAGGGTGTTCACCTCTTCCCATTCCGAACAGAGAAGTTAAGTCCCTCATGGCCAATGGTACTGGATTAAGTTCCGGGAGAGTAGGTAGCTGCCATATTTATTAAAAAAGCCTCGCAGAAATGCGGGGCTTTTTGTTTTTAATACTTTCTCCGCAGTTCCCTCGCTTCACTCGGGACGACCGCCGGCCCGCCTTTCACGACTCACGCTTCACGCCTCACGTCAATACCCATACTTCTCCCCCCACAACGCACGAAGCTGCTTTCTCATCTCCTCCTCCCGTGCATTCTTCCCCGGATCATAAAACTTCCTCCCACTCAACTCACCAGGTAAATACTCCTGCACAGAAAAATTCTTGTCATAACTATGCGCATACTGGTACCCCTTCGCATAATCCAAATTCTTCATCAACCTCGTCGGCGCATTTCTCAAATGTAAAGGCACCGGCAAATCACCCTCATCCCTAACCGCAGCAGTAGCATCATTAATCGCCATGTACGAAGCATTACTCTTGGGCGATGCGGCGAGATAAGTTGCGCATTGCGACAAAATTATCCGCGCCTCAGGATTACCAATTTTATTCACCGCATCAAACGTAGCATTTGCAAGCAGCAAAGCATTCGGATTTGCATTTCCAATATCTTCACTCGCCAAAATCACCATCCTTCTCGCGATAAATTTTATGTCCTCTCCACCTTCAAGCATCCTCGCCAGCCAATAAACTGCCCCGTTCGGATCGCTGCCACGCATCGATTTGATAAACGCCGAAATAATATCATAATGCTGCTCACCACTTTTATCATACAATGCAATTCTCTGCTGTGCTATCTCCATCACTTTTTCATCCGTAATCACCACCTGCTTCGCATTTTTCGTGTTCAAAGCATTCACAACAATTTCAAGAAGGTTCAAAAGTTTTCTGGCGTCACCGCCCGAAATTGTAATCAGCGCCTCTGTTTCTTTTAACTCTACAGGAATCTTTTTCAGCAGCTCATCTTTCTGCAAAACAATATTCAGCAGTTCAACGAGATCTTCATCCGTTAACGGTTTCAACACATACACCTGGCACCTGCTGAGCAACGCGCTGTTCACTTCGAAAGAAGGATTTTCAGTTGTTGCGCCAATTAAAGTAATTGTGCCCTTCTCAACCGCGCCGAGCAAAGCATCCTGCTGTCCTTTATTAAAACGGTGAATTTCATCAATGAAAAGAATCGCCCTGTCCTGGTGCTGGGCGGTCGCTATCACTTCACGCACTTCCTTTACTCCCGCAGAAATAGCGCTCAGCGTATAGAAAGGAACTTCAAGTGTATTAGCGATAATATTTGCAATGGTAGTTTTACCCGTACCCGGGGGGCCCCAAAGTATCATCGAAGGAACCTTGCCCTGTTGGATGGATGTTCGTAAAATACTCCCCTTGCCTGCAAGGTGATCCTGGCCGAGCAGATCTTCGAGCCGGCGCGGACGCATTCTTTCTGCTAATGGAACCTGTGTAATTTCCGGCATGTGGTGCAAGGTACACCTGTAAATTAATTCGCCAATCCTTTAATAAACGCCACCACCTGCGTGAATGAATCGGCTAAGTCCGCACCCGTCCAGCCATGTCCCTGGCCCGGGTAAACCACGAGTTTATTAAACACTTCTTTCTCCTCTAATTTATCGCGCAGCATATACGCCTGCTCGATAGGAACAAGTTTGTCGCGATCGCCATGCAGCATCAATGTGGGTGGAGAGCCCGCTGTAACATAATTTATAGGGCTCGATTCAAAGAAAATATTCGGGTTCACATCAAGTGTTGCATTCATTATAAACTTCAACTGCTCTGGAATACTTTTATCAGAATTCGTGTACAATCGTTCGAGGTCGGTGGGGCCAAAAAAAGAAATAATTCCCTTCGGTTTCAGAACATCGCTGTGTTTATATCCCTGCAGCAACGAAAGATGAGCGCCCGCGCTGATGCCCAATAAAATAAAATCCTGCGAAATGTGATATTCCTTCGATTTACTTTTCAAAAAACTCACAGCGGCGTTTACATCATTTTCCTGCGTGGGAAAGTAATTGCCTGTTGCCTGTACCAGGCGGTAGTTAAGATTGGCAAAAGCATAATCGGGAAGGTTTTTCTGAAGCTCAGCGATCAAGCCGTCATAATCCGATTTATCGCCCGTGTTCCATCCTCCACCATGAATCACAATCACCATTCTTGTTCTCTCATTACGGAGCGCCGGAAGATATACATCAAGTTTTTGCTTACTGTCTTTTCCGTAGCTCACGTCTGAAAAAATAGCTGCCGAGTCAACACCCGGAGTCAAAAGATCTCCATCTGATCCGTTTTTACTGCAGGAGCCGAACAACAAAATCAGTCCCAAGGCCAGATTGAATAATCGCATTTTTCGAATGTTTTAAAAATAGGGTCTAATTATCCCTCATAGGGTGCAAATCACATGCCCCGTGGATACGAATTATCGAAGTGTTGGTATTTTAACTAAGCAGAAGGAGTCTTTATCGTGATGCCCAGTTCAGTGAGCTGTTGATTATCAATCGCTGACGGGGCGTCGAGCATCGTATCGCGGCCACTGTTATTCTTTGGAAAGGCGATGAAATCCCTGATACTTTCGCTGCCGCCGAGTACGGCGCAAAGGCGGTCGAAGCCGAAGGCGATGCCTCCATGGGGTGGGGCTCCGTATTCAAAGGCACCGAGAAGGAACCCGAATTTATGATTCGCTTCTTCGCGGCTCATGCCCAGGGCATCAAACATTTTTTCCTGCAGGTCACGTTGGAAAATCCTGATGGAGCCACCGCCTATTTCGTTACCATTAAGCACCATGTCGTACGCGTTGGCTTTGATGTTGGCATATGGATGCTTTAAATATTCAGCGGCATTTTCGATAACCGGTGAATTCCCGATCATTGTCCTGATCTGATCGGGTTTAGGAGAAGTAAAAGGATGGTGTCTCGCTACCCAGCGGTTCTCTTCTTCCGCGTATTCAAAAAGTGGGAAGTCGAGCACCCAGAGCAATTTGAACTCGTCTTTTTTCCGCAGGCCGAGGCGTTCCGCCATTTCCAGGCGAAGTTCGCTCATCGCTTTTCTTGTTCGTTCTTCTGTACCGGCGAGTATAAGAACAAGGTCGCCTGGTTTTGCACCTGCTGCATCGGCAACAGTTTTCAATTGCTGCTCATTAAAAAATTTATCGAAGCTGCTTTTATAGGTGCCATCGCTATTCGCTTTAATAAAAGCGAGTCCTTTCATTCCAATCTGTGGGCGCTTAACCCACTCCGTTAGTTCATCTGTTTGTTTGCGCGTATATTCTGCGGTGCCCGGTACTGCAATAGCTACTACGGTTTCAGCGTCATTGAACACCCCGAAATTTGTTCCTGCAATCAGTTCGCCGTTTGCCTCAAGTTTTCCGTTTTTTTGGAAAGCGCTCTTTATGTTCAGGAGCTTCATCCCAAAACGCAGGTCGGGTTTATCATTACCATAGTTCCACATTGCGTCTTCCCATGTCATCCGTTCCACTTTTCCCGGGATATCGATATTCTTTACATCCTTAAAGATCGCCCTGATCATACCTTCAAACATATCGAGAATATCTTCCTGCTCCACGAACGCCATCTCGCAGTCTATCTGTGTAAATTCAGGTTGGCGGTCGGCGCGTAAGTCTTCATCGCGGAAGCATTTTACTACCTGGTAGTAGCGGTCGTAGCCGCTCACCATGAGCAGTTGTTTGAATGTTTGCGGCGATTGAGGCAATGCGTAAAACTGACCGCTGTTCATTCTGCTCGGTACCACAAAATCACGCGCGCCTTCCGGGGTGGATTTGATCAGAAATGGTGTTTCGATATCCATGAAACCTTTTTCATGGAGGTAATTTCGTGCAGACCTGTTTACAGCATAACGCAGTTCGAGGTTTCTTTTGAGTTCGTTTCTCCTGAGGTCGAGGTAGCGGAATTTCATGCGCAGGTCGTCGCCGCCGTCGGTGTCGTCCTGGATGGTGAATGGCGGCGTTGCTGCTTTATTAAGAACAGAGAAAGATGAAACGGCGATTTCAACGGCTCCGGTCGGAATATTGTTGTTTTTGTTGCTTCGTTCCCTCACAAGTCCTTTCGCCTGTATAACAAATTCACGGCCGAGGGAGGCCTGGCTGAGCTGCTCATTGAGTTCTTCGCCAAAAACTAGTTGGGTAATGCCGTAGCGGTCGCGCAGGTCGGTGAAGGTAATGCTACCGAATTTGCGTATCGACTGTATCCATCCTGCGAGTGTAACCTGCTGGCCGGCGTGTGAAATTCTCAATTCGCCGCAGGTATGTGATCTGTACATTGCTAATCTTGTTTAAACGCTACTTCTTATCACCCAACAACTTAGGCCGGGAAGCCGCAAATGTACATTAAAACGGCGCAGGGTTTTGTGCAAACACTTCCATTTTCCAGATTTTCTTTTTACTTTGGAATTACTAATCCCTCCAGTATACAAACATGGCTGCCAGGCCCGAAATGGTCCTCTCCGCAGAACCTGAAAAACCATTTTTCTGAATCCATAACTGTGTAACTCCGTACCAATTGTACCTGATCACAAGAAAAATGGACCCTGATGGAAATCGTATTCATCTTCGCATTAATAGTGGGATTAATTTTGATGCAGTCAACACTTTTGGACTGGTTCAATAAACTAACTGTCAGGAGGCACTACCAGAAGTTCCTCTCACAGGAAACGTTTTATCATTCCATCGTATCACGCTATTTTAAATACTATAACAGGTTAAATCTTGAGGAGCAGCGAAAATTTCTGTTCCGCACATACCTGTTCAGGAAGGCGAAGAAATTTCATTATATAGAAGTAACTGAAACTCCCGAAATGCCGATACTCGTAAGCGCGGTATCGGTACAGCTTACACTCGGCCTCGATAAATTTTTGATGAACTATTTCCGGGATATATATGTACTGCGCGACGATTACCACTATGGCTTTTATTCGAGACCGTTCCAGGGACACGTAGATCACAGCGGCATTTATTTGTCGTGGGACAATTTTATGAAAGGACTAAAGGGCCAGACCCCCAACTGCAATGTAGGCTTGCACGAAATGGGTCATGCCCTTGCCTATGTTAATTTCATTACACAGACAGAGGAGGATAAACACTTCAAGAAAGAGTTCAAGAATTTTTCGAAGGTGGCGCGCCCGATTTTTACAGCTATCCAGGAGGGAACAAAAACGCTGCTCGGCGATTATGCTGCGACCAACTATCACGAGTTCTGGGCGGTGAGTGTGGAGGTGTTTTTTGAAAATCCTGTCCGGTTTAAGCACGATCTTCCGGAGTTATATGATGCGATGGCGAGGTTGCTGAAGCAGGATCCGATGGATGTGTTTTTGAATGCGCGGTTGGCAGCGTAAATAATTTTATAGGCGCCGAAGGCGCAAACCCCCGGAGGGTCATCATACAAATTTCGTTTTGCGTTTTGTTTTTCTCATCGGAAGATATATCGCATAATAATACACCAGGATGGCCAACCCCATACAAAACGGAATCAGGCAATAATTCTTCAACTCCTCATCGGTGCCCGTAAACTCAAAAATCATCCACAACGAGTTAGCGGTAATCCATAACGCGATAGCAATATTGTGCGCAAGCTCCGACACGATGTGCCGGTTCTTCCACATGATATAGATAGCCACTATCAGTGTTGGAAAGATCATCGCCACACCCAGTGGCTTAAAACCCGTGCACCAGCAAATGTCTTTTACCAACCAAAAAAATACGTGAAGATTTTCGAGGCTGCGAAATTTCGCAGGCACTGAGTAAACATCCGGAGAATGATTCGACAAGGGTTGAAAATTTATTATTGAAGAGATGACTTTAATATTCCGCTGAACCTGCTGATGTCAACGTCAGGCAAAATAGGAGTATTTTTTGTAAGATGATTCACGAACTGGTTGGCAAAATACGGTGACAGTGAACATCCCTTCGTACCCATGCCATTCAAAATACCTACCGAAGGAAACCAGGGATGAGTCCCCACAAAAGGCCGCCGTTCTACCGTAGCGGGACGTATGGAAGCCACGTGATCCTCCACTTCAAATGGTTTTTTTAACCAGGTAGACAACGTTTTTATCGCGCTATCACGAAAGGCATCCGACGGCAGGTTATCAGTAAAATCCCATTCGTAAGACGCTCCAACCCAGAATCTTTCGTTTCCAAGCGGTGCGAGCGTAAGATTTTTCTTATAAATAAATTCAGGAGATAGATCCTTAGAGTGTATAATCAGCGCCTCACCTTTGTTCAACGCAAACGGAAGATTTCGGAAAAACCGGTTAGTGGATGAATAAATACCGTCGCAGAAAATTATTTTGTCGGCGGCGATGTTTTTATATAATATTTGAGAATGAACTTTCAGATCATGTTCGGAAAAAGTATCCTCAATTAGAGAATTTTCTTTTTTAAGCCTGTTCCTCCAGGATAATAACAATCCTGGCAGATTCACTAAATAGCACGGAGAAATCTCTCCGAATCCAAGCTCGTAGTTGAAGCTTTCAAAGAATATTGATTCATCACCCGGCAGGGAAATATAATCCTGGTGACTTCCCGCGCCGCGCTCCGAAAATGCCATGCGCATTTGTGCGGATGGGAAAAACTCGATCATTTTTTTCTCTGTGATCGCTTCGATGCCGAGCTCCCGTCCCATCATTTCATACGCGTTTACCGCAAAGGGCAATATCTCCTCAATCATCCATGTTTTCACGACGCGCCTGCCTGTAACGGGGTTTATGATTCCGGCCGCCACCCTCGAAGAAGAGGCCGGATCATTCTTGTCGATAACCACGAACGACCTCCCTGCGCGGTGCAGGTACCAGCTAAGAAAAGTGCCGCTGATTCCCTGGCCAACGATCAAAAATTCGGTATTTGTCATTGGTTGATCACGTTCACTTTTATGCCTTCGCTATGGCTGCTGAATTCAGGAGCGTACATACATTGAATAGTGGCCACACCATTATTGAATGACCCCGTATGGGTAACAAAAAGATCGTATTCAAAAACGTGCGTACCCTTTGGCAGGCGGCCAAAGAAATAATTGTTTGATGCGTCTTTTGTGCTTTCATAATAACCAAGGCCGGCCCCCCATTTATATTCACTCAATACGTTCACCGGTTCAAATGCCGACGCGCGCATGTCTTTCAGGTGAACATATTCAAGGTCGCGGTCGGTGCGGATTTCGATACGCACCTTCACGCGGTCCCCAACATGAAGTGTGTTTTTGTTGTCGAGCGCTTCGATAACGGGACCGCGGTCGGTATTTTTCTGAACGAATAATTTTTTATCAATTTTTAGCGCTGTTGATGCACCTGTAATTTTATCGAGGTCCTCAAAATATTGCCAGTAGAGGCCGCCCCACGACGGTTTGGATGAACTGCCGGCGATGTCAACTGTTATATTTCCCATTGAAGGTTTTACAGAATCGGCAGGAATAATTGCCCTGAAATAACCCGTGCCAGCTTCTGCTTTACTTTCTGATGAAACAACTTTTTCTCCGAGCCGGATAGTGACTGGTGTTTCATCGGTTAACCACTCGTCGCCGTGCAGTAATAACGCGTAACATGCGTCGGCAGTGGCCTTTGTTGTTTTCCAGTTATTTGTTTGTTTATTTTTCAGCAGCCATGTTTTCATGTCGTTAACGGAAGCATTATCGTTCGCGATTTCGCTGAATGCTTCTACCAGTACAGATTGTGTTTCGATCGGCGCCTGGTACCAATAATATCCTGACCGTACATCTTTCCAGTACATTCCCATTTCCTCGTTACTGATCGCTGATTCTTTTAGTGCGGCGATTATTTTTTTCGCTGTTACTGCGTCGCCGGTGCGTTGCAGTGTAAGCGCAATAAGTGCCCGCATATAGGTGTTATGTTTTACCCAACCTTGTTTTGCCTGCGCCCTGTAATAGTTGTAGGCGGCTGTGATATTTTTGGGAACAGGAATTTCAGGGAAGAATGTTCTCATGTACAGGTACTGCACCGGATCGTAAGCGATCATTGTTCCGGCAACTTTTTTGTTTTTTGTGCGATCGTAATCTTTTTTCAGTTCGTTGTCGAGAAAAGATATCGCCGATGTAACCATCTGGTTGATTCGTGCCTCAGAATTCACCGGGAGAGCGCCGAGCTTTTTGAGATGACCTATTCCTGAAACGATATATTGCGTCATGTAACGGTCGGCCGGACCTCCATTGTACCACACAAATCCTCCGTCGTTCTGCATGTTTGCCAGCTTCAACAATGTGCTGTTTAATTCGCCGGCCATCCTGGTAAGATCAAAAAGGAGAGCGATATTTTTCTTTTGCTGTGCTTCGTTTTTGGCCTCCAGTACCCATGGCGTTTCTTCGAGAAAAACTGTTTTCAACTCCTGGTTCTTCTGAAGATTACTCAGGAATGCTGATGTATCCGATGTTTTCCATTTTTCAATTATCGATTTAAGCCTGGGAAAACTGTTGGCCAGCTTCATGGCCAACGCATTTGCATAGAACCGGTTGAAAATCTGCTCGGCATTTTCATTTTTTACTTCTGTTAAATAAGGCAACGCCTGGACAGCATACCACGCAGGGTTCGATGTGAATTCAACTGTGAGACCGTTATTCTTCAATGTTTTTGATGAGGCGCTGTTCAGCAGTTTGTCGAATTTGAATGATTTCGATTTTGTGTTTCTTACAGGTAACGTAATCGTTTCCGTTACCAGCATCCGGTTGCTGAGTACTGGAATGACATTTTCTTCTCCATCGGTAAATGCGGCATCTCTATCGTCGGTTGTTGCAATTATTCTCCAGGTGAGCGGTTTTGTATAGCTGGAAGGAATTTTAACGTTGAAATAAACCGGCACAGATTGATCCGCAGGTGCGTTGAATTTTACAGACTGATTTATTTTGTTGACGAGCCCGGTTACCTCAGCGTTTGTTGTTGGATCGAAGAAGTGCATAGAGGCGATTCCGCTAACGGCTTTGTCCGACATGTTGGCCACCTTTACCGCAAATGTGATACTATCGCCTTCACGTAAAAATCTTGGTGCGTTGGGTTGAACCATCAATTCTTTTTGGGTAACCATTGTTTTTTCGCCAAACCCGAATGCGAGATCTTTTGTGTGGGCGAGCAGGCGCCAGTTCCACTTCGTTAGTGCTTCAGGTGTGGTGAATGAGAATTCAATGTTTCCTGCGGAGTCTGTTTTTAGATCAGGAAAGAAGAAGGCGGTTTCGTTAAAGTTTTTTCTGGGAGAGAAATTATTTTGGGGTGTTTGTGAATTTTTGTTTTCTGTTTGTGGTTCAGGTGGTGGTAGAGCCGAGTCTTTGATTTCTTCGAGCTGCACTTCCTGAACCTGGTCTTCAACCTTTGATGATTCAAAGGCCATTACCCGCGATTCTCTTTGAACCGCGATACCCGGCACTCCGCCTCGGAGCCTGCTTTTATATAAAGTTGCGCCGCCGCCCTCGGCAGGCACCTTCAACCTGTCATACTCTTTTCCCACAATATTCTCCAAATCAACCGGGACATATCTCTGCTGCGATTCGCCGGCGCGGAAATTACTTTCGCCCGTCCATGGGGAAAGATCAACCGGCCTGTCCCACAAGTTAGGTTTCGACCATCGGTGAGGATACAATTCATCAAGGGATGCATCATACATCGAAGTGAGCAACTCCGCCGCAACTTTATCTCCCTTCACTCCACTGATCTTCACTTTCCATTTTTCGTTACTGTTCGGTAACGTTCTGTCACGATAAGTGGTGTATTCTATTTTTAATTCTTTATTGGTAAAGGGAACATCAATCGAAATGTTGTTTGAATAAAACCTGTTGTTCTCTACAAAGGCAGTTTTTATAATAATCG
The DNA here is from genome assembly GCA_016786745.1 of Chitinophagaceae bacterium. Classification (GTDB taxonomy): domain Bacteria; phylum Bacteroidota; class Bacteroidia; order Chitinophagales; family Chitinophagaceae; genus Flavitalea. The sequence continues at coordinate 10,190 of JAEUVS010000036.1, forward strand.
AACCACGGTCAGCTTCGGTAATGTTTAATTCACCACCTGGCGATGTTTTTGCAGCGCTTATCAGCGTTCTTTCTGTGCGACTATTCCGGGTTATCTCCCGAATCATAAACTGATTGTTCGCATTGGTTCTGGAGAAATAATTTATTTTTTCTCCGGGCTCGGCACTGGTCTTATCAGCGGAAGTCAACGCGGTCACTTCACTTGAAACAATCTTATCATTGTACAACAATACATATTTTTTATCAAGCACGGTATCCCCGAACTTATCTTTGGTCAACGCTTCGATCACATACCAACCGGCCTCCCGCACATTCATTTCCTTATTAATTGAACCATCCGCTGATGAACTAGTCGTTATTTCACCTGCTAATTTTTCTTTTGCCCATTTTGCTTTGTTGTTTTCATCTGAGTATATATCATACGGAAACAACTGGTAATACTCCTGCCTGTTCATTATAAACTGATCGGGTTGCTCCCAGTATCTTTCGCGGAATATTTTTTTCGGGGCGTTTAATTTATACAACGACAACTTCACTTCTGAACGAATAAAGGAATCGTTCATATTCGTTGTGCGAACAGTAAACGATTTAAGGCTATCAACATGAAGCTGCGCCGGAATATCTACGTCAACCTTCATCGCCTGGTATCCCACATTCATCACAGTTGTACTGCTGATGGTTTCACCATTTAAATCTGTTACATCGGCATAAATAAAGTAAGTAAAGGTGGGTCGCATGGATTGGGGAACGCTGTTATCGGGAAGAGCCCTGAACGACACAACAAATCGCCCGTTTTCGTCGGTGGTGGCGCTTCCATGAGCTATTTCCTGAGGCTGCGATGGATATGGCGGCCATATCCGCGGTAAAAATTCGCGTGACCATAATGGAAAGTTGGATCGCCGCGTAACACGGTATTTCACTGCTGCGCCGTTGATGCTGTTGCCGGCATATGATGTGGCTGCTCCGCTCACTTTTATGGTATCATTTACGCGGTATGTGCCTGCCGGGGCCGGCGCTTCAACATAAAATTTCGGGCGTTTATATTCTTCCACCCGGATGCTTATCTCACTGTCATTCTCGCCATCTGTAATACGAAATTGGCCATTCAATACACCTGTAGGTAAGTTAAACTTACCCGAATAAGATCCAAAGTCATTGGTCGTAACCCCCAGGCTGTCCACCTCCTCGCCGTTAGCATTGTAGAGATAAATGGTTATCTTACGGTTAGCAATAACCGAATTTGTATTGTTTCTGGTATTTTTTAGAACGGAGATTCCTTTGAAATAAACTATTTGCCCCGGGCGGTATATCGACCGGTCCGAAAACAAATACGTTTGGTCCTGTGTGTTGTCACTGCTTTCGTCATCGCTATTGTAATAGTAAATCCTGTTTTGATTGGTGATAAACAGGTTGTCGTCTCCGTGAGTGAGTTCTAAGAGAATCGACTGGTACCGCTTTTCCGGCGTTTGTTGTTTCAATTCAAAAAAACCGTTTTCATCTGAACGGTATATTTCGAGTGCGCGGTATTTCCGTTTATTGTCGTTGCCGCTATAATATTCTTCCCAGGCCTGCACTTTCGCAGCGCCGAGTGGGGCTCCCGTTTTCCTGTTAAGCACATAAAACTTAGGGCCACTTCGCATAAACGCGATATCGGATATATGTACCGGGTGAAGAGCGAGCGGATTTTTCCCCAGTGTAAAATCTTTTTCGGAGCTCACCAACAGGCCATATTCTCCCGCAGGCAACGAATCAATTTTTATTTCTACCCTGTGCGACTGATGATCGCCCGTTGATGGCAGACTGAATGAATAGGTTTTTATGACAGGTAAACCAACTACTTGTTTCCAGTAAGAGTCGTTCCAGTTTTCCTGGCCTAACTTTTCCCGCACAGCCCTGTCGAACTTTACTACTCTCACATATGCGGTAGTAATGTTCCGATACGTGATCAATGCGCGGAAAGGTTCGTTCCTGGTATTAACCTCCTCAGCTTTAAGACTAATTTCTTTCCTGTCGATTTCTGCGATAAGATTTTTACTGAGATGTTCGGCATCGCTTTTCGCTTTAAATGCAATTACTTTCTCGCACAATTCTCTCGCAGTATTCATAAAATTTCGTGCGGAAGTATCGCCAAGTGGATCATACGACCGGGCTTTCTCCGCGTACCAGTTAGCCAGCTGATATATAGCAGGCGCCGCAGCTGCCGAGCCATTGTGGCGACTAATTATCTTTTCTACTGCCTCTTTGAAGAGCGCATCTTTCCCCGGATGCACACCGTAATTTCTTACAAATTCCAGCCTGTTTATGTCTGCATCAATTAAGGCGTCAGGTTTCGAATCATTCAAATGAAAGTTCAAAATATCCTGGTACAACCCTATAGCCCTATAGTGGTGTGACGAACTATCATTGGTCACAAATTTGTGTTTAACGAAAGTCGCCGCATCCGCAAATGCAGCACTATCATCTATCTCAAATGCATATGCCGGTTTTGAAACATCACTCTCATCGTTCCTGAAATAATCCACCGCCCGAAAGGCAAGCAAGTCAAACAACGTCGGCCTGAGATACCGCACATTGCCTTTAATAATAACCGGATCGAATTTTTGAAGAGATGTTTTTTTCAACAGCGCAGACGAAGTCACAGATTTTTCAAAATGCGAACTGATCCTCTCATGCAGCTGGTCGATGGTCCATGTAGAAATATCTTTATTGTCGTAACCCTTCGTGGTACTCCTGTTATAAAATTGCCAGCGGTTCATCTGCAGGTATTGCCAGTAGCTGCTTCCGGCTATACTATGCAGTATCGACTTCGCCGGCTCTTTTGCCGTGGCAATTTCTTTTTCGAGCAAGGCGATGTTTTCATACCTGCCGGAGTCGGACACCTGGTCGTTGAGCGACATGCGGTACACCAACGCTTTAATCACCTGTACATCGTTATTTTCTTTTTTTGCGGAAGTATATATTGCGTTTACTTCTTTCAATGCGGTTTTTACAAGACCAGCTTTCTCAACAAGAGAATCTATACGCTTCCATTCTTTTAAATATTGACGCTGTGCCGATGCTCCCATTGCCATCAGAAAAAAGATGAAAGAAAAAACTATTTTCATTCTAAATGCTTTAATAAAGATCCCTCGCTTTGCTCGGGATGACAATTTGATATTGCCTCACGCTTCACGCCTCACGATATCCAGATGCGCTTCGAATCTCAATTACACACTCCCCAAGACAAAAAAACCGGACTAATCGCAGTCCGGCTTCAAATATTTAATTATGCTTAACATTTATTTCTTTCCTATCACTTCCGCCATACTCTTTCCAATATCGGCCGGACTGCTTACAACAGTAATACCACATTCTTTCATAATCTTCATTTTAGCGGCCGCAGTGTCGTCTGCACCACCGATAATGGCTCCTGCATGGCCCATTCTTCTGCCTGGAGGCGCGGTTTGTCCGGCTATAAAGCCAACCACTGGTTTTTTCTTGTTATCCTTATACCACCTTGCAGCTTCCGCTTCCATGCCACCGCCGATTTCACCTATCACCACCACACCATCTGTTTCGGGATCGTTCATAAACATTTCAAGCGCTTCTTTTGTAGTGGTGCCGATAATAGGATCGCCACCGATACCTACTGCGGTAGATACGCCAAGACCGGCCTTCGCCACCTGGTCTGCTGCTTCGTAAGTAAGCGTACCCGACTTTGATACAACACCTATGCGGCCGCGTTTAAATATAAAACCGGGCATAATGCCCACTTTACATTCATCGGAAGTAATAACGCCGGGGCAATTCGGCCCGATCAATCTCGACTTCGATGCCGACATAAACGCCTTCGCCTTCACCATATCCTGGACCGGGATACCTTCTGTGATACACACTATCAACCCAATTCCCGAGTCTGTCGCTTCCATAATAGCATCCGAGGCGAATGCAGGCGGTACAAATATGATCGAAACATCAGCGCCTGTTTGCTTTACGGCTTCGGCAACAGAGTTAAAAACCGGCCTATCGAGGTGCTTTGAGCCCCCTTTGCCCGGGGTAACACCTCCAACCACATTTGTGCCATATTCAATCATCTGTGTAGCGTGAAAAGTGCCTTCGGTTCCTGTGAATCCCTGTACCAGTATTTTGGACTTCTTATTAACGAGAATGCTCATGTATGGAATTTAAGTCGGGCAAAAATAGGGAAAAAGCTTACAGCGGGCTATCATTGTTAATGATCTCGTCCATGTTGCGGTCGTTATCAATTTTACCTGCAGCTTCAAGCATGCGCATATCCTTCGCGTCTTTAAGGAATTCAGAAGCGAATATAAATTCGTTGAGCAACTCATTTTTAGAGTAAATAATCTCTTTCTTGGTGCCCTCCCATTCCTTTTTTCCCTTATGCATATAGATGATATGGTCGCCGATTTCCATTACGCTGTTCATATCATGTGTGTTTACAACAGTCGTGATATTATATTCCTGCGTAATCTCCTGTATGAGGCGGTCGATAACGAGCGATGTCTGCGGATCAAGACCGGAATTAGGTTCGTCACAAAAAAGATATTTCGGATTGAGAACTATGGCTCGTGCGATGCCGACTCTTTTCTTCATACCTCCACTCAACTCAGCCGGGTATTTTTTATTTGCGCCCACAAGATTCACTCTCTCCAATACTTCGTTTACCCGCTTCATTTTTTCACCAACCGTATCCTTTGTGAACATGCTCAGTGGGAACATTACATTTTTTTCAACAGTCTGGCTGTCGAAAAGCGCCGACCCCTGGAAGAGCATACCTATTTCTTTCCTGATATCTTTTTTTTCGGCAATGTTCATTTCGGTGAAACTGTGCCCGTCATAAATCACTTCACCGCTGTCGGGTTGAAATAATCCCACCAGGCATTTCATGAAAACGGTCTTACCGCTTCCGCTGGCCCCGATGACGAGGTTGCATTTGCCTGTATCAAGCAAAGCCGACACATCGTCAAGGATAACGTTGCCATTAAAAGACTTTTTTATATTCTTAACCTCAATCATTGTCTAACAATAATGCTGCGAGCACGTAGTCGGCAAACAAAATAGCTACACAACTAACCACCACAGCCTTGGTGCTCGCGCGTCCTATTTCAAGCGCACCTCCCTGCACGTGATAACCGTAAAAAGCGGGAATGCTCGAAATAATGAATGAAAAAGTGTATCCTTTTATGAGCGCAAAAAATACGTTGTACGGAACAAAAGCCGTAAGCAACCCGGTGTCGAACACATTCGGTGCAAGAATACCGGAAGCCACGCCAGCAACTCTTCCTCCCCATATGCCGAGCCCCATCGATATAACAATCAGCAGTGGAATCATCATCAATGCTGCAAGAATTTTCGGCAGTACCAAATACGTTTTGGTGTTGATGCCCATTATTTCAAGCGCATCAATCTGTTCACTCACTCTCATGTTGCCGAGTTCGCTCGCTATTTTACTTCCTACCACACCTGCAAGTACAATACATACAAGTGTAGGCGCGAACTCAAGGATAACGGTATCTCTTACTATCTGCGCGATGGTTGATTTTGGAATTACAGGACTGGTGAGCTGATAGGCTGTCTGCAATGCCGACACCGCGCCCATAAAAAAAGAGATGATGACTACAATTCCGAGTGAACCGATACCGATTTCAGAGCATTGATGCATGAATTCTTTCCAATACATCTTCCCATTTTCCGGCCTGGAAAACATTCCCTTCATCAACAATAAATATCGGCCGAACTCGGTAAAAAAATTCATATCGGTTTAAGCGGTGATCCCGCTGCTTCAATATACAATATTAGTTTATCCCTGTGAAACAGGTCCCTTAATCAACCTGTGCCACCATGATGTCTTTTTTTGTTCTTCTTCAGTTTTTGAAGGCGATTTTATCTGTGCGTCTATCACCGCTACAATCGCCATGTTTACGATGCTGCGCACCGAGCTGCCAAGCTGAAGCACGTGTACGGGTTTATTCAAACCAAGCAGTATCGGGCCGATCGCGTCGGCGCCACCTACTTCTTTCAATAAATTATATGCCACGTTGCCGGCCGCAAGATTGGGAAATATCAGTGTGTTTACTTCCTGGCCCACCAGTTCGCTGAAAGGATAGTTTTCCGCAAGTAATTCATTATTGAAAGCCATGCTCGCCTGCATTTCTCCATCCACCAGCAGGGTGGGATGGCGTTGTTTCACCAGTTCCCTCGCCTGCGCCACCAGCCGCGCTTCGGGTGAATTGCTGCTACCGAAGTTCGAGTAACTGAGCATGGCAACTCGTGGTGTCAGGCTGAAGTTTCGCACTTCCTGCGCAACCATTACTGTTATTTCAGCAAGTTCTTCTGCAGTGGGATTGAAATTAACCGTAGTATCCGCCAGGAACAACGGACCTTTTTTTGTAAGAAGAAGATACATCCCCGCGATTTTCTTTACACCAGGCTCAACACCGATGATGTGTATCGCGGGACGAATAGTGTCAGGATAATTTTTTGTGAGCCCCGATATCATTGCATCCGCTTCGCCGGTGTCTACCATCATGCAGCCAAAATAGTTCCTGTTGCTGATGATTTTATGAGATTCGTACCTGTTGAACCCGCGGCGACTACGTTTTTTAAAAAACAATTCGGCGTACTCTTTTCTCTTTTCATCTAATTCATCGGATTGCGGATCTATTATCGGCAAACCATCAAGGTCGATGGCATGCTGTTGCGCGATCGACCTGATCTTTTTCTCGTTGCCAAGTAATATCGGGAATGCGCCACGCTCATCGTTGATAATTTGCGCCGCTTTAAGAATTTTCGGATTGTCGGCCTCCGCGAAAACTATTCTCCTGGGATCCTTTCTCGCCCTGTTACCGAGCGCGCGCATTATCTGGTTGTCAAGACCAAGACGCTTATCCAGTTCTATCGCATACTCGTTCCAGTTAGTGATTGTTGTCTGCGCCACGCCCGATTCAATCGCAGCCTTCGCGACCGCCGGAGCAATGGTTGAGAGTAAACGCGGATCAAGCGGTTTTGGAATGATGTACGTGGGACCAAACGTGAGCGTATTGGTATTGTACGCGATGTTAACAATATCAGGAACAGTGGTGCGCGCAAGGTCAGCAAGCGAATGCACGGCGGCCAGCTTCATTTCTTCATTAATTTTCGTCGCTCTTACATCGAGCGCACCGCGGAAGATGAAAGGAAAACCGAGTACGTTATTCACCTGGTTGGGAAAATCACTTCGGCCGGTCGCCATAATTACATCTTCCCGTGCGGCAAGTGCTTCTTCCCACGTAATTTCAGGATCAGGGTTTGCCATTGCGAAAACTATCGGCCTCTTAGCCATACTTTTCACCATTTCGCGCGTCAGCACGTTGCCAACACTCAGCCCGATAAACACGTCTGCATCCCTGAGCGCTTGTGCGAGCGACATATCATTTTTTGCAGTGGCGAATTCGAGTTTGTCGCCCGAGAGGTCGGGGCGGCCGGCGTAAATTGCTCCTTTCCTGTCGAACATTACGAAGTTGGCCGGCTTCGCACCCAGCGCCATATACAAGCGTACACAGGCCATCGCGGCTGCGCCTGCGCCATTCACCACGAATCGAACCTTGTCTATTTTCTTTTTCTGCAATTCGAGCGCGTTGAGCAATGCTGCGGCGCTGATTATAGCGGTTCCATGCTGGTCATCGTGCATTACCGGGATCTTCATCGTTTCCCTCAGCTTCTGCTCGATATAAAAACACTCGGGGGCCTTGATGTCTTCGAGATTAATTCCGCCGAACGTAGGTTCGAGCGCCTTCACGATTTCGACAAATTTCTCGGGATTTTTTTCATTTATTTCGATGTCGAATACATCAATGTCGGCGAAGATTTTGAACAGTACACCTTTGCCTTCCATGACCGGTTTTGATGCTTCGGCGCCTATATCACCGAGGCCGAGCACTGCCGTTCCGTTGCTGATTACGGCCACCAGGTTGCCCTTGGCGGTGTACTTATATACGTTTTCGGGATTGCTTTCTATCTCTTTGCAGGGCTCGGCAACGCCGGGGGAGTAGGCGAGCGACAGGTCGCGCTGTGTTTTTGCGTCTTTCGTAGGAATTACTTCTATCTTTCCTGGTCTTCCTTTAGCGTGGTATTCCAGCGCTTGTTCCCGTCTCAGGTCTTTTTGCATATTGTCTTTTTAGTCAACGGCTAGCACACTTCCGCGGTGACCGCGATGCAATTTACAAAAAAGATTACCACTCAATAGATTACGTGAAACGTGAGTCGCCAGGCGTGAGACGGGGAAATCTGCCCGCACCTTCACGCCTCACGCTTCACGCCTCACGTCTAAGATATTGTTAAAGGCACCAATGATGCAAGGCCTGCTGCGACTTTATTCTATTATCCACCGTATTTATTGAGTATAATTGTATAGGAAATCACTGAAAAGAATATGAAGCTCCGAAATTTCTACTGGTTACTTGTCGGGTTGATAATTTTTACGTCCTGCAGAAAGGACAGTCTCAAGGGCAGGCCCACACCTGGTGATGATTTAAAAGATTCGGCCGTTGCGATAGCGCGCGACATCTATCTCTGGAACGACCAGATACCCTCCGATTTTGATGCGCAGCAGTATAATAGTCCTGTTGAAATTATGGAAGCCATCAGGCAGTTCAGCAATGAACCCGGATTCCCCGATCCCGTGGATCACTACAGTTTCGCCATGGACCAGGATGAGTGGGATAATTTGAGCAATGGGATAATATCAGACTTTGGTCTAAATGCTTTTTTCTTTACCGATAGTGACCTGCGTGTGCGCATGGTGGAGGAAGCATCACCTGCCGGCAAAGCTGGAATTAAAAGGGGCTGGAAATTTGTGAAGGTGGCCGGCAGTTCAGATATCAACACAAATAATTCTGATTTTTTAGTTGAGAAGATTTATGAGTCGGGTTCAACAGCTTTTACATTTCAAAAGCCCGATGGAAGCAGTGTTGATATTACACTCAACTCCGAAACGTACCAGGAGCATCCTGTAATTCTCGATTCGGTATATAGTGCAGGCGGTAAAAAAGCGGGCTATCTTGTTTTCAACTCATTCTTAGGTGATACCAACCAGGTTTTAAGCGAGCTTACAGGTGTGTTTAATCGTTTTGTCAATGAAAATGTTACGGATGTTATTGTCGACCTCCGCTATAATGGAGGCGGCTATGTGAGCCTGTCTGAAGCTTTGGCCAACTTCCTTATTAAGCCATCTGCGGGCAGCAACATCATGATGACGCAGCAGTACAATGAAAACTACTCCGACCTTAACGATGTAACGATGTTCCATAAACGAGGTTCGCTGAATGTGAGCAATGTTTATTTTATTGTGTCTGAAAATACAGCGTCGGCGAGCGAGCTGTTGATTAATAATCTCAAGCCCTTCATGAATGTAAAGCTGGTAGGTCCTGAAGCGACGTATGGAAAACCGGTTGGGTTTTTCCCGATTCCTTTGGGCCAGTGGTATCTTTTCCCGGTTTCATTCAGGAGCACCAATGGTCAGAATGCAGGAAATTATTTTGATGGTATAGCGGTGGATAACCAGGTAGATGATGGGTTGGATAAGGATTGGGGAGATATTAGTGAGAAGTCGCTTGCGAGTGTGCTGAAGCATATCAGTACGGGAAGTTTTGCGGCGGTTGCTCCGCGGAGTGGGTTGAATAGTACGCTTGAGAGCGCGAAAAAAGTGAGCAATAACAAACTGAATAAAAATTTCATAGGATCTGTTGTTCGATAGTCAACCCCGGCACTGCGCGCCACTCCCAGTCCAGGGGGGAATATTTTTATTTTTTAAAAATAAAAAAACAAAAAATTAAAAATCCCAAACCCGCGTAGGTGGCATCGGAGAACTCATCTGCATCTTGCTTCCCGGAACAACCTGTTTGTTTTTTACGGGCTTCAGCATGTACACTACGTGATTAAACACTCCTTCCACAACCGGCACAAACATCACATAATCATAAGCGAACCGTTTCCCCTGGTCATCTCTTACTACATTCAATAGTTGTTCGCGGGTAACTTCGTTGTTTCCGATAGTAATTTTATCGGTGAAATTAACCGGCACGCTGTCTGCAATGATATGGAGTGTATCGGGTATCCAGCTGTTGTTGTAATCGCGCAGCGTGTCGAACGCGTATGATATCAGCTGAAAAGAGGTATTATTGTTGCCTGCATCACGCAGAATAAATTGCAGTTCGATACCCCTGTTGTGAATGGAATCGAGCCTGTATTCGAGGGCAGCCGAATCGTAGCGCAGACAGGCGAAATTAAATTTGTTGGTTTGTATGACAGGCGCCGCGGGTTGTTTATCACTACGGCCGCATGAAATAAAAAATATTACCGGAGCGATAAGTATTAAAGTGATTAATAGTTTCATAAATTATGAACAATATTAAATAAAATGGCAGTAAAAGGATGGCTCAATTTGAACGGAAGTTTGTTTGATGAAAAATTGCCCGCGTTGCGCGCCGATAACAGGGCATTTCGTTACGGCGACGGATTGTTTGAAACCATGAAAGTGGTGGTGGGCGCAATAAGGCTGAAAGAGTTGCATTTCAGCCGCCTTTTTAGCGGCATGGAGACATTGCAGATCGTACTTCCGGGCTTCATCAGCGAAGACATATTTACAGATGAGATATCAAGAACATTGCGCAGGAACCACATCAGCGGCCCCGCGCGTGTACGGCTAACCGTTTACCGCGGTGATGGTGGCCTTTATGATTTTAAGAGCGCGAGCGCCGGCTACGTGATACAGGTTTGGCCCATATCGTCGTCGTCGCTCGCTATGAATGAACATGGATTGCGGCTCGGGTTATTTGAAGACGGAAGAAAGTCGGTTGATACTTTTGCAAACCTCAAATCGAACAACTATTTACTTTACGCGATGGGTGCGATTCACGCGAGAAAAAATCATTTTGGCGACAGCCTCATACTGAATACTCATGGAAGAGTTTGCGATACTACTGTGGCAAATGTGTTCTGGGTTAGCGGCGGCACAATATTCACTCCGCCATTAAGTGAAGGTTGCGTGGCCGGAGTAATGAGAAACTATCTTATTTCGAGACTGCCTGAGTTAAGTTATACAGTAATGGAAAAAGAACTTCATGCCGACGAGTTGCTCGAAGCCGATGAGGTATTTCTTACCAATGCTATCAGTGGTTTGAAATGGGTGGGCGAGTTTAAAAATAAAAAGTACACCAACACAGTAAGTTCAAAAATTTTTCAACTTACCATCTGATGAATGTTTTCTGGTTCAGGAGAGATTTGCGGTTGCATGATAATGCCGGATTGTACCAGGCATTAAAAGATGCTGAACCAGTGCTCCCGGTTTTTATTTTCGACACAAATATCCTCGACGAACTGGAAGATGAAGACGATGCACGCGTACATTTTATTCATGATACCCTTGCTGAAATGAATGAACTGCTTGCAAAGCGTGGTTCTTCGTTGCATGTGTACCACGGAACGCCTGAAAAAGCGTTTACGGATATTACTGAACGATTTACGGTCAACAAAGTTTTTACGAATAGCGATGCTGAGCTGTATGCGCTCGAAAGAGACAAAGCAGTGATGGAACTGCTGGCTAAAAAAGGCATTGCGTTTCAAGCCTGGAAGGACCAGGTAATATTTGGTAAAGATGAAATTTTGAAAGAAGACGGCGAGCCGTATGTGATATACACGCCATATAGTAAAAAGTGGAAATCGAAGTTGACCGATTTTTATACGAAGGCGTATCCTGTTGAAAAATATTTCGCTAACTTTTTTAAGTCGCCCTCGAAACCGGTTCCTTCGCTGGAGAGCATTGGTTTCAAAAAAAGTTCTGTTCAGATTCCTCCAAAAGATATTCCTGACACTGTTTTTCGAGAGTATGAACAACATCGCGATTTTCCCGGCGATGATGCCACTTCGCGTCTGGGCATTCACTTAAGATTCGGAACGATCAGCATAAGAGAATTGGTTGCGCGTGCAAAGGATCTCAGCCAGGTGTACTTAAACGAATTGATATGGCGGGAATTTTACCAGATGATTCTCGCGCATTTTCCGCATGTTGGCCGCGGCGAGGCTTTCAAAAAAGAATACGATGCGATCCAATGGCGTTACGACGAGAAAGAATTTAAATTATGGTGTGAAGGCAGGACCGGTTATCCGCTGGTTGATGCAGGTATGCGGCAGTTGAATGAGACCGGGTTTATGCACAACCGCGTGAGGATGGTGACCGCTTCGTTTTTGGCTAAACACCTGCTGGTAGACTGGCGGTGGGGAGAAGCATATTTCGCGAGGAAATTGCTGGATTTTGATTTTGCAAACAATAATGGCGGATGGCAGTGGAGCGTGGGTTGCGGCTGCGATGCGGCTCCTTATTTCAGGATATTCAATCCATCGATGCAAACGGAGAAATTCGATGCTAAGTTGAAGTATATCAGGAGGTGGGTGCCGGAGCTGGAAACATTCGAATATCCGTCACCGGTAGTGGATCATACTTTCGCGAGGAAAAGATGCCTTGAAGTTTATGGGAAGGCGCTAAACAAATAAGCTTTCGGGACCCTTCTCAGCCAAAAAAATTCTATTCAAATCGACCGGTATTTTATTGGTGGCGCAGTAAACACTCAAAAATTTTTTTATCGCGCCCTTCCCGTCTTCCCCTAAATCAATACTAAACTTATTTACATAAAGGTCGATGTGCTTACGCATTACCTCTTCACTCATCTCCTGGGAGTTTGTCTTCACAAACTCACTTAATTCCCCATCGTGAGCATATGAATATTCCAGGCTCTCACGAATCAGCGATTGCACTTTCGATATCACCTGCTGTGGCAAATTGCGCCTGGCCACAATTCCGCCAAGTGGTATCGGTAAACCGGTTTCCTGTTCCCAGAAATTTCCCAGGTCCGTTATTTTAAATAAACCTTTGTCCCGGTAAGTAAACCTGTTTTCGTGAATGATTACGCCGAGATTGTCGTTATTGTTCAGAACAAAGTCTTCTATCTCATTATATCTTAAAAAAACTTTGTTGGTAGCATCAGGATACGCAAGCGAAAACAATACATGCGCGGTTGTGTGTTCACCCGGTATTGCGATCGTGTGCCGCTTCACATCAGGAGGTACAACTTCGCGCGGTGCGATCAGTAGCGGTCCCACTCCATTGCCAAGCGCGCTTCCTGAAGAGAGTACCGCATAATTTTCAAGAATTAAGGGCAGGCTTCCATAGCTGATTTTTGTGATGTCGAGCTTTTGCGCAATGGCCATTTCGTTAAGCGTTTGCACATCTTCCAGTACCAATTCGAATTCGATATTGCCGGTGTTTATTTTTTTATTTACCAGCGCGTCGAATATGAAGGTATCATTGGGACAGGGAGAAAAGCCTATAGTGAGTTTCATGGTGATCTTTTAGGTCGGTTAGTAAGTACGTGAATCGTGAGTCGTGAGTCGTCAATGAAAAGCGGATTCACGTTTCACGTTCTCAAATCCAGTTCAAAATCCTTTTCAACTTTTCATTCAATACTGCAATCGCCTCCATCATCTTCCAGTTATTTTTGTTCCTTTCGCCCGCAAAGTTCGACACTGCCCGCAATTGAATAAAAGGAATATTTTCCATCAGGCAGGTATAGTGAAGCGCAGCGCCTTCCATAGATTCGATGACCGGATCGTATTTCCGCCTGATCGTCGCTACCTGGTCAGCAGTGGAGCTGATGCAATTAATGGTAGCGCCGCGTACAAAAGGCAGGCCGAACTTTGTCCACATCTCAGTATGTGGATTCGCCAGTAGCCTGTTTGTAAAAGGATGTTCGTCGCTTGCAGCGAGTCCAAGGTCGAATATGTCGGTAAACTCGCCGTTTTGGTACGCGCCGAGGTCGGCAAAAACATCCTCGATGATAAACGCTATTGATTCCGGCGGAAATTCTTCCCGGAAGCTTCCCCCGATGCCCGCCTGGATCACCATTTCCGGTGCGCGCCATAAAAGCTGGCGTGTAAGCGCGTAGGCTGTGGCAGTGCTTCCCACGCCCGTGATCAGCGTTTCAATTTCATGACCGTTAACAATTCCTTTTGAAGATGAAAGCCAGTTGAGGGCCGGCCTGATTTCATTTTCAGTGGAAGAAACGAGCAGGATATACATAGTTAAAAATAAAGCATTTTCTTCCCCTACCTTTGCAAAAAATTTTCGTTTTAATGGTATACCTTACCCGCCGCGAACACTTTAATGCCGCTCATAAGCTCTACAATCATTCGTGGAGCCGGGAAAAGAACGAAGAAGTTTTTGGAAAATGCGCGAATGAAAACTGGCATGGGCACAATTACGAGTTGCTGGTAACGGTAAAGGGAAATCCCGATCCTGACACAGGTTTCTTGTTTGATGTAAAAAGGTTAAGTAACATCATCAGGGAACATGCAACGGAAAAACTGGATCATAAAAACCTGAACGTAGATGTGGAATTCATGGAAGGACAAATGTGCTCCACAGAGAACCTCGCCATCGCGATCTGGAAACAGATCGAACCCCATATTCCTTCACCCGTAAAATTGCATTGTATCAAGCTATACGAAACGCCAAGAATATATGTTGAATATTTTGGAGAATAATTGCAGATTTTAAAACATATTCATTGCCAGGAAAAGTAGCAGTATATCGAAAAGAGCATTTCAACGCAGCACACAGGCTGTTTAATCCGGCGTGGAACAACGACAAAAACAACGCGGTGTTTGGAAAATGCAACAATCCGAATTTCCACGGTCATAATTACGAAATTATTGTAAGGCTGGTTGGCGAACCCGACCCTGAAACGGGTTATGTAATAGACTTAAAAGCCCTCAGCGACCTGATCAAAGAAAATGTACTGAAGAAATTCGATCATAAAAACCTTAACCTCGATACACCTTACTTCAAAAACCGGAACCCGACGGCCGAAAATATTTGCATTGTTATCTACGATATATTACGGGAAAAGATAGATAAGCGGTTAGACATTCAGGTTAGATTGTATGAAACTGAACGCAACTTTGTTGAGTACCCGGTAACAAAAGAAAATTTTTAAGAAACCATCGCCATGGCCTATAAAAAAATAGAACGGTTCGATGAAGCCACCACTTCGGGACTCATCGGCAACTACCAGGATATATTAAAATTGATTGGTGAAGATCCGCAGCGTGAAGGACTGCAGAAAACGCCTGAGCGCCTCGCAAAAGCGATGCAGTACCTCACCCAGGGTTACGAAATGGATGCGAAGTCTATCCTCGATTCCGCCAAGTTCAACGAACATATCAGTGAAATGATCATCGTGAAGGATATAGAAATTTACAGTATGTGCGAGCATCATATGCTGCCTTTTTTCGGAAAGGCCCACATCGCTTATATTCCGAACGGATGGATCACAGGACTCAGCAAAATTGCTCGTGTGGTAGACGTGTATGCGCGGAGGTTGCAGGTGCAGGAACGTCTCACCACGCAAATCCTCGATGCGATAAAAGAAACGCTCCACCCACTCGGGGTGGCAGTGGTGATCGAGGCATCGCACCTTTGCATGATGATGAGAGGCGTGCAGAAGCAGAATTCGGTGACCACCACTTCGGCCTTCTACGGGGAGTTCGAAAAAAGCCAGACGAGGAGCGAATTCACCAAGCTTATATCATCGCGCCTGCATTAGTTAATTATCTTTGATTAAATTGATATAAGAAACCACGGTATCAAAAAATGAAGCA
>JAEUVS010000055.1 GCA_016786745.1 Chitinophagaceae bacterium
TAGTCGAACAGATAGTAAAACGAAATTCAAATCCCGCTGGCTTCAATCTTGTCCTTTCGGCTGATATACCCGTAGGGGCCGGCCTCTCTTCATCCGCAGCTATCGAATGTGCCGCAGGCTATGCGCTCGACCAGCTTTTCAATTTAGGACTTTCACGATTCGATATCGCCAGGTACGGACAACTGGCAGAACATTTCGCAGGATTACAGTGCGGCATCATGGATGAATTCGCGAGTGTTTTTGGTAAGAAGGACCACGCATTGAAGCTGGATTGCCGTTCACTCGAATTTGAAGAAGTTCCGCTAGAACTCGCAGGGTACAAAATCCTTTTGCTCAATACAAACGTAAAGCATTCCCTGGCTTCATCGGCTTATAACACAAGGCGCGACGAATGCATTGCCGGGGTTACTACAGTAAAGACACATCACCCGGAAGTAAATAGCTTACGCGACGTAACGATTGAGATGCTCGATAGGTACGTGAAAGATCCCGTGGTGTACAAACGATGCAGGTTTGTTATCGAAGAGAATGAACGTGTACACAAAGCGGTTGATCACATGAAGCGCGGTGATATCGCGGGCCTGGGAGAACAAATGTTGTTGAGCCACGCGGGTTTGAGCAGCGATTATGAAGTTAGCTGCCCCGAACTCGACTGGCTTGTTGATGCAGTAAAAGACAACGACGCTGTTGCCGGCGCACGTATGATGGGTGGCGGTTTTGGAGGCTGCACAATAAACATTGTGAAGGAAAACGCTATTCAAAAACTGGTAGACGGAATCATGACCGGCTACGAAAAGAAATTCGACAAATCACTCTCCGTTTACGAAGCAAACACTTCAGAAGGAACTACACTTTTTTAAGTTTCCATTTTCCTCTCCGGAAGATAATATACGATGCGATGGATATGCAGGTCTCCGCAACGGGAACCGCTATGAAAACACCCAACGGTCCTAATTGAAAATACTGCGCAAGAAGATATCCCAGCGGTATTTGAAAAAGCCAGAATCCTACAAAATAAATTTTGGTAGGTGTCCACGTATCGCCTGCTCCATTGAATGCATTCATCGTTACCATGCCGATGCCGTAAAAAATATATCCAAGGCTGATAATCCGCAGCGCTGTAATAGCGATTGCTTTCACGCCCGCATCATTCGTAAAAAAAGACACCAGCCATTCTCCAAGTGTAAACGTAAATATCGTGACGCACAACATGAAGAGAACATTATACTTCATCGTTTTCATCACGCTCTCTTCCGCCCGTTTCGGATTTTCGGCCCCGAGGTTTTGTCCGACCAGCGTTGCTGCCGCATTACTCATGCCCCATGCAGGAAGCAGGAAGAACATCATCAATCTCAAAGCTGTCTGATAACCCGCCGAACCTTCATCATGACCAGTTTTCGCTACCAGGTTTGCAAGGAAAATCCAGCTGCACGATGCTATGATGAATTGCAATATCGCGGGCGCCGCAATTTTCACAACTGATCTGATGACAGGTAAATCTAAAATCCAGTTCTTCGCTCTCAAACGAACAGTAGAGGCGCCATTAAAAAGGTGAAAACATTGGTATATCACACCAATTCCTCTTCCGGTTGTGGTGGCAATCGCCGCGCCTGTTAATCCGAATGCCGGAACTGGCCCGAGTCCGTTTATCAGAAGTGGACAAAGAATGATATTTGAGATATTGGCAACCCATAAACTTTTCATCGCCATCGCGGCATTGCCCGCTCCACGGAAAATACCATTGATGAGAAACAGCAGCATGATTACAATACTTCCTCCCATCATGATCCGCACGAATGGGGTGCCTGTCGCCGCCGTTTCTTCTTCGGCCCCCATCAACAGCAGGATATCTTTAGCGAAAACAAATCCCAAAAAGCTCATCACCGCAGTAACTACCAGCGCCACTATTAATACCTGTGCTGCCGCATGTGCCGCTGCATCCGGATTTTTTTCACCAATTCGCCTCGCTACCAGGGCGGTCCCTGCCATGCTCATGCCTATGGCCAGTGAATAAATGATTGTGAGAACAGATTCTGTAAGTCCAACCACCTGTATCGCCTGGCTGCTGTTTTCAAGATGACCAACAAAATAAAGATCCACAACCGCGAACACCGATTCCATCATCATCTCGAGCATCATGGGAATCGAAAGCATTATTACTGCACGACGGATACTGCCGGTGGTGTAATCCATTTCCTCACCACGCAGCGACTGCCTGATGAGTTCGAACCACGACATTTTTTTTTCTGTGTATGGTGCGTTTGTTGCGTCGTTCATAAAAAAACGGCATTAAATATAGGACTTATAAGGTAAATTGTGCGTTCAATATGCTAACAACTCCGGCCACTTCTGTTATCAAAGGCGATTTCTCCGAAATCATCATGCAGGTACCCGCCCTGATCGCTGTTCTCGAAGGCCCGGAACACATCTTCGTTCTTACAAACCATCTTTACCAGCAGGTGGCAGGTCATGGAAGAAGCCTGATTGGTAAACCTATCCGCGAAGCGCTGCCCGAACTCGAAGGCCAGGGCATTTTCGACTTACTGGACAATGTTTATAATACAGGTGTTGCATATAAAGAATCAGAATTGCCGGTTCTCCTCGATAGAAATGATGATGGCGGACTGGAAGAAGTATTTTTCACTTTTGTTTACCAGCCTATCCGCGACAAGGACAATGTAGTGACAGGAATTTTTGTTCATGCCATTGACGTAACGGATTACGTGTCGAGCAAAAAGAAGCTGGAGAGAAGCGAGGAGCAATTCCGAAGTTTTGTTATGCATTCACCCGTGCCCACGGGAATATATGTGGGGAGAGATATGGTGATACAAATGGCCAACGATGCCCTTCTTCAAACATGGGATAAAACCGCCGACGTTATCGGCAAAACTTTTCGCGAAGCGCTGCCAGAACTGGAAGGACAACCCTTTTACGACCTGCTCGACAAAGTTTTCACCACCGGCGAGTCTTACCAGGCAATGGAAGACCAGGTGTTGTTATTCAGGAACGGAAAACTTGAAACGACGTACTACAATTTTACATATAAGGCGCTGAAAGACGAAGACGGCAAAATATGGGGCGTAATGAATACAGGAGTTGAGGTCACAGAGATTGTGGAGGCAAAAAATAAAATTAAACGCGCTGAAGAGGACCTCGAGCAACAGGTAAAGCTCAGAACAATTGAGCTGGAGAAACTCAACACCGATCTCACGCACACTAATGAACAATTAAGGCAATTCGCTTACGTCGCCTCACACGACCTGCAGGAACCACTCCGGAAAATTAATATTTACAGCGACAGGCTCGCGACTGATCTCGGTAAAGTAAATAAAGAGGAGCAGCAGAAATATTTAAATAAGATTATCACATCTGCGAACCGGATGTCAAACCTTATCCGCGACCTTCTCAATTTCACGCGTCTCGATTCGGTCCAGGAATCATTCGTATCAACAAACCTTAACCACGTGGCCGACATGGTTAAAGAAGATTTTGAAATTCTCATCAGCCAGAAATCTGCATTAATCACTATCGGGCAACTCGGCACCATCGAAGCAAATCCGCTGCAGATGAACCAGCTGATGTCGAATCTTCTCGGGAATGCGCTTAAATTTTCAAAAGAAAATGAACGGCCTGTGATAGACATTTCTTCAAAATTATTAACAAAAGAAGAGGTGGCTGAAATGCATTCGCTTGATCCCGATTGGGAATACCGTGAGATTATTGTCGCCGACCAGGGCATCGGTTTCGACCCGCAATACGCGAGGCAGGTGTTTGTGATTTTTCAACGGTTGAATGGTGCGGGACGATTTGAGGGAACAGGAATTGGTCTCGCCGTATGTAAAAAAATTGTTGACCATCACCACGGCGAAATCTTCGCGATCTCCAAAGAGGGAGAGGGGTCAGCTTTTCATATCATCTTACCGGTTGCGCGTTGTTAAGCGTATTTTTCGACCAACGCTTTCGTTTTTACTATTCCATCTGCTTCATCTTCCATACGGCTCACCGACGATTCTATTCCCACATATCCTTTGAAGCCGGATTCTTTCACAATATTCATCATCCGTGCATAGTCAGTTTCCTTACATTCACCCGAATCAGTAAACTCCATCACCTTCGCGCTTACACCTTTCGCAAACGGCATCAGCTCTTTTACTCCTTTGTACTTATCATATTCTTCGAAGCATGTGTTTCCCCATGTGAGTCCATTTTCACTTCGGATACAAAAGTTTCCGAAATCGGGTAATGATCCAACATTAGGTTTATTTACGCCTTCAAGCACATCAACCATCCATTGCGCATCGGAAGTATAGCCGCCATGATTTTCAATGAGGATGTTTATATCTTTTTTAGCCGCATATTCACTCAATTCGCACAAAGAAGCAATGGCCGCTTTTTTTAAATCACCGGGTGTGCCGTTCCCGAAAATATTTACGCGTATGGACGAACACCCAAGATACTTCGCGGCGTCTACCCATTTAAAATGATTTTTTACTGCCACTTTCCGGTCCGCTTCTGCAGGTTCCGCCAGGGCCCCTTCCGCGTCAATCATAACCAGGTGGTTTTTTACGCCGTTATCATTGCAGCGTTTCAACAATTCATCCAGGTAGCCGGTGTCTTCCGCCTTATCTTTAAAGAAAAGATTTACATATTCCACTGTATCGATTCCAAATTGTTTTTTACTTACAGCAGGGAAGTCGAGATTTGTGATCTTGTTCGCAAACAGGGTTTTGTTCAGGCTCCATTGTGCGAGTGAAATATTAAACCAGGGTTTTACAATATTCATACAATTAATTTCAGGCTATGCGTGCAATAATATTGAAATCTTTCGGAGGAACCGATCAACTTGAAGAGAAAGACGTTCCCATGCCTTCCATAAAAGATAACGAAGTGCTGATCCGGGCAAGAGCGATCGGTCTGAATCCCGTTGACGTAAAAACAAGAAAAGGGAAAGGGCAGGCAGCGAAACTAAAACTTGAAAATCCAATGATCCTCGGATGGGATGTATCGGGAGAAATCATTGAAGTAGGCGGCGCTGTAAAACGATTTAAAAAAGGCGACAGCGTTTTTGGGATGATTAATCTTCCGGGTACGGGCAAAACTTATGCTGAATATGTTGCCGCGCCTGAAGAACACATTGCATTGAAGCCGGATAACGTATCACATGAAGAAGCTGCTGCCGCCTCGCTTGCCGCGATGACCGCATGGCAGGCGCTTGTTGATAAAGCAGAGCTGAAAGCAGGACAAAAAATACTCGTTCACGCAGCAGCCGGCGGCGTGGGGCACTACGCAGTACAAATTGCAATACATATTGGCGCATATGTTATAGGCACGTCATCAGCACAAAACAAAGAGATGGTTCTGTCGCTCGGCGCGAATGAGCACATCGATTATAAATCAGTAAAATTTGAAGAAGTTTCGCCAATGGTTGATGTGGTTCTCGATACAATTGGTGGTGAAAATATCACGCGCTCGCTGAAAGTGCTGAAACCTGGCGGTACCATTGTTGCGCTGCCAAGTGGCGTGAGCGAAACGGTAACACAAGACGCTGCATCGCAGAACAAAAAAGGAGTTTTCTTTTTGGTGCAATCGAACGCGAGCGATATGAAACAAATCGCATCACTGTTAAACGCCGGAAGACTGCGCTCACATTTATCCGGCATTTTTTCTTTCAGCAATATCAAAGAAGCTCACGACATGCTTGAGTCTGGAAAAACAGTCGGAAAGATTGTGCTGATGCCCTGATTGTCCCGCGCTCAATTGCAAGTGTGTAGAGTTCCTTTAACAAAGTTTTCTCAGATCCTCATTTTACTTCTTTTCGCGATTCAGTCAAATATATGAGCGGGCTAAAAAATCCGGTTCAATATTTAAAATGAGAAAAATCTACATTCTGACAACTATACTTTTAACAGTTGGTGTCCTCCAGTTAAACGCGCAGGTAAAATTCGGGGTGAGTGCGGGCATAAACCATTCAACGTGGAAAGGTGATGCTGTGGGCAGTCTTAATGATCTCGCAGAACTTACCAATGGTATCGTTACTACTCATCCAAGAAATAGTTTTTATGCAGGTGGATTTATGGAAATGCCTCTCGGTGAAAAAATATCTTTACAACCAGGTGTGTACTACTCGCAAAAAGGTTATGCCTTAAAAGGTAATCTCGTGAGCGACAAATTCGACTTCCTCGGCGTAAACGCAAAGGCTGAACTTCAGTCGCATTATATCGACGTTCCTCTCGTAATTAAAGCGGAAATAGCAAAGGGGTTCCAGGTGTATGCGGGCCCGCAATTGTCGTATCTCGTTAAAAACAATCTCCACATGGATGCAGGATTGCTCGGATTTTCCGTGGTAAATACAAACATGGATGTAACCGAACAGTTCAATAGGGCTGATATCGCCCTGACAGGTGGCGCGAGCTACACGTTCGACAACGGTTTCTTTATCAATGCCGGCTACGACCATGGTTTGAGCAGGCTCGACAAGAACAGTAATTTCAAATCATTTAACAGGACGGTGAAAGCCGGAATCGGTTTCAGGTTCTAAGAAACAGTAAAACATATTAAGATAAAAGCAGAAGTAAACCTTCTGCTTTTTTTATCTTTATAAGAAAAATGAAGCCATATTATCACTTCCTGTTAATATTGGTCATTTGCCCTCTGTTAGCCCACACACAGTTTGGGATCAAAGCAGGTCTCAACTTCGCGAAAGTCACCAAAGCTTCAAACATCAACGGTAAAAATTCGACGGGGTTTCATGCGGGTGTTTTTCTCGCGCCAAAAACTGAAGGTGTGATCGGATACAGATCAGAGCTTATCTATTCCCGCCAGGGATACGATTTCAAATCGGGCACGACCACAGGCTCGGTTGACCTCGACTATCTGCTGTTACCTCAGCTCATGGAAATAAACATCACAAAAGTTTTCACTGTACAGGTTGGCGGGCAGATGGCGTTTTTGCTGAATGCGAAAGCAGATAGCACAAAAACATCTACCGGAAATGCACAGGTTGATAAGCTGGTCGATTTGATGAATCGCTTCGATTACGGCGCTGCTGGCGGAATAGAAATTCATCCATACAAAGGTATTTTGTTTGGAGCACGCATGAATATTAGCTTTGGAAACCTGTTCAAGGATCCTGCTTCGCTGGCGTCCAGACCAAATTTTTTCCCGGCTGTTGACGCAAAGAACAACGTTGTGCAGTTGTTCGTGGGCTATAAGTTCTGATATCCTGCATCATTCTGATTATAAATCACATAGAAGGGTTCGTTTTATGCAACGTAATGTTTTACCCCTATATTTTAATAATAAATTAATATAAGTCTGCGTTCTAACATCGGAATTGATTAGTTTGGATGAGAATTTAGAACTACCCAACCCCTAAGCTGATGAAATATCTTTTAGTAGCCGTAGTAGCCCTAACCGTACTTGCGTGCAATAAAAAATCCGAAGCTGTAGACCCTATCCGATCAGAAGATAAGGCTAAAGCCGCCGCTCTTACAGAATTTCTCAAGTCTGAAGAATTCCGTCTTACAAAATATTATTCTGACGAGCCGATAGACTACATCGACACCGACCAGGTGGTGATGCAGGAAACTGAACTCTGGCAGTATGTCAGCAATTGGCTTAAAGACGACGCCTATTCTTTCTCAAGCACAGGCGACGTAGTCATCGATCAGAATGCAACCCGCTACGAGGCTGACACAGCTGCGATTTTAATGCGAAAATTTTCCGTTGCAGCTGATCCCGAGGGAGTGGGATTCAAATTTGTTGGACACGAATATCAACCGCTTAACTACAGGCTCATTTCATTCTCCGACACCAATCTTGTTGTGTGGGCGAAGTGGAATGGAAAGAAAGTTATTTCAGAATACAAGACGCTTCCATAAGTTTGCCCCTATTTGAACAAACAGGGGTATGCATTTTAATAAGGTTGTATTTGGTCTGAAGAAGACTTTCTGCTTTTCGACGATTCTATTCATTACTTTTCATTCCGTTGCCCAGAAAAAAAATGAACAGTTCCAGGTTCATATTAAAAAAACTTCTTCCAGGGTAGTTATTGACGGACAAACCAACGACCAGGGCTGGCTCGACGCGGAAATTGCAAGCGATTTCTATATGGTGCTGCCTATGGATACCGGCAAGGCACGCGTACGAACCGATGTGCGCATGACTTATGATGAAGAAAACCTGTATCTCCTCGCTGAATGTTACCACCTGCTGAAAGGACCATACTACGTTGAATCGTTAAGACGGGACTTTGTATTTGGTAAGAATGATAACTTTTTGCTTTTCATGGATCCCTTCGACGATCAGACGAACGGATTTTCGTTCGGCGCCAACGCCGCAGGCGCACAATGGGACGGAACGATGTATGAAGGCGGTAAGGTTGACCTCAATTGGGACAACAAATGGAACTCGGCGGTAATAAACAACGACGAGAAATGGGTGTTCGAAGCATCTATTCCATTTAAAAGTATCCGTTATAAGAAAGGCATCACGCGCTGGGGAATTAACTTCAGCAGGCTCGATCTTAAAACAACAGAAAAATCAAGCTGGGCGCCGGTTCCGAGGCAGTTTCCAACGGCATCTCTCGCATACACGGGCATTTTAATTTGGGATGCGCCACCACCAACGCCAAGAATGAACATGTCGCTTATTCCTTACGTACTCGGCGGCGTGAATAAAAACTACGAAGCAGGAACCAAATCTGAATTCAGGAAAGATATCGGGGTCGACGCAAAAATTTCTCTCAGCTCTTCTCTCAATCTCGACCTCACTGTAAACCCCGATTTTTCGCAGGTGGAAGTGGACAGGCAATTGACCAATCTCGACAGGTTCGAACTTTTTTTTCCTGAAAGGCGGCAGTTCTTTCTCGAAAACGGCGATTTATTTTCCAACATAGGTTACGCTACTATCAGGCCCTTCTTTTCACGAAGAATTGGTCTCGGCACCCCGATACATTACGGGTTGCGGTTAAGTGGAAAATTGAATGAAGACTGGCGAATGGGATTGATGAATGTTCAATCTGCGAAACAGGAAGAGGACAACCTGCCGATACAAAATTTTACGGTTGCGTCGGTACAGCGCAAAGTATTTTCGCGCTCGAATATCGGAATGTTCTTCATCAATAAGCAGGCGATAGGCAGCGTAGGCAGCGACAGCGCGAAAGACGCTTACAACGACTACAACAGGAACATCGGCATCGAATACAACCTTGCCTCTTCCAATAACCTGTGGACAGGAAAACTCTTGCTTATCAAATCGTTTACTGAAGGAAATTTTTCGAATGAAATGGTGAGGACCGGGCACCTGCAATATCAAAGCAGAAAGTGGACGATCGCGCTCCAGTATGAGGATGTGGGCAGTGGTTACCAGGCCGATGTTGGTTATGTGCCGCGCAGAGGTTACACAAGACTATATCCGCAGGTGTTGAGAAACTTTTTTCCAAAAGGAGGTATCGTGCTCGCGCATGGACCGAAAATTACATCGAGTTACTTCTTTACGAGAAAAATGGCGCAGACCGATTACGAACACATCTTCGCATATAACATAGCGTTTCGCAGCCAGGCGGTGCTCACACCGTGGTATTCCAACAACTATGTGAAACTTCTTTCTCCATTCGATCCAACAAATATCACGAAGGATACGCTTACAAGAAATACACGGCACTACTGGAACGCGTACGGCGCCGACTTCATATCGAAGCCTCAAAGCCTCGTTACCTGCAGCCTGTCAGTGAGGTTTGGTGGTTATTATGCCAATGGAAAAAGAACAAATGTAATGGCAGAAATCGGTTACAGGTGGCAACCTTACCTGAACATTTCGTTGGCCACGAACTATAACCGCATTTATCTTCCTCAACCATGGGGTAATGTGAATTTTGTGCTGATAGGACCAAGAGTTGACGTAACAATGTCGAATAAACTGTTTCTCACAGGATTTCTGCAATACAATGAACAAACCGAAAATATCAACCTTAACCTAAGGTTCCAGTGGCGCTACAAACCCGCCTCCGACCTGTTCCTGGTATTTACAGATAACTACCTCCCCGAAAATTTTGGTGTTCGCAACAGGGCCTTGGTGCTGAAATTCAACTACTGGTGGAATCATTGATCTGTCCGGGGCATGGCATATTTTTTTCAGGTGATACCGCATGAATTCCCGCGACAACAAAGGAATCGTCAGCTCCGGAGAAAATATGTCTTTTTGGATCGACTCGGTCAGGCCCCCTGAATTCCCGGCTCTTAAAAAGGATATTAATACCGACGTGTTGATCATCGGCGGCGGTCTCGCCGGCCTCACGACAGCCTACTGTCTTCTCAAGGCGGGTAAAAAAGTTGTTTTGGTAGAAGATGGTTTGATAGGAAGCGGAGAAACGGGAAGAACCACCGCGCATCTTACAGCTGCTCTCGACGACAGGTACACCGACATCGAAAAAGTTTTTGGTGAAGAAGGCAGCAGGATAGCCGCCGAAAGTCATACCGCCGCGATTGATTTCATTGAAAATGTGGTAAAAAACGAAAACGCCGACTGCGATTTTAAAAGAGTAGATGGATTTCTTTTTCTTCATCCATCCGATAAAGAAGAAAACCTTCGCAAGGAATTTGACGCTACAAGAAGAGCGGGCCTCGACACCGAATGGTTAGACACCACGCATTATGTTTCCGCCACAAACTCTCCCTGCATCAGGTTTCCCCGGCAGGCGCAGTTTCACATCATGAAATATCTCACCGCTCTCGCGAACGCAATCGCGAAGATGGGTGGTGAAATCTATACTTCTACTCACGCTGAAAAAATAACTATTAAAGGAAGTGTTTGCAATGGATTTAATGTTCTTGCAAACGATGTCGTGGTCGCAACGAATTCACCGGTGAACGATATGGTGACAATGCATACGAAGCAAATGCCTTTCAGAACTTATGTGATTGGGGCCAGGCTGCCGAAGGGTAAATTGCCCTATGCATTATGGTGGGATAGTGGCAACATGAACACAAAATGGTTTACTGCTCCATATCATTATGTGCGGCTCCAGGAATTTGACGACGAATACGACCTGTTGATAGCAGGCGGCGAAGATCATAAAACCGGGCAGGCCGATGATGAAGGAATAAATGAAGAAGACAGGTATGATGCACTGGAAATGTGGACAAGAAAACATTTTCCTCAAATAACAGATGTTGTTTACCAGTGGTCGGGGCAGGTGCTCGAGCCGCTGGACTATATGGGCTTTATCGGAAAAAATCCCGGTGATGATCACGTGTACATTGTGACGGGAGATTCAGGTAACGGAATGACACACACGACAATTGCCGGAATGCTGATCAGCGACCTTATCCAGGGTAAGGATAACACCTGGGCGGAGTTGTATTCACCAAAAAGAATTCCGGTAAAACTGCCCGGGCGCTTTTTGTCGGAAGCATTTAATATGGCGAAGCAGTATGGAGATTATATTAAAAAGGGTGACGTAGAAGAAGGGAATCAGCTTGCAAACGACGAAGGGGGAATTTTATCGAAGGGACTTAGAAAAATAGCGCTTTATCGCGACAAGTCAGGAACTCTTCACGCATATTCAGCGGTCTGTCCGCATTTAGGATGTGTTTTGCAATGGAACGCGGACGAAAAAACATTTGACTGTCCCTGCCACGGATCACGGTTTTCAAAAGAAGGAGCTGTGTTAAATGGCCCGGCCATATCAGGCCTGGAGAAAATTACTGTCTCCTGAATAAAAATATTTATGATAAAACCGATTTTTTTTAAATCGTTTTAATTTGTTTTCGATCATGAAGGCCGCTGGTGCAACATATAATGACCCTCAAGCCTACTCCCATAAACCTGATCAACTATTCAGGCATCTTTTTGATTTGCTGCCTGTAGCGGTATACACCTGCGATAAAAACGGGTACATCACTTTTTTTAATAAAGCTGCGGCCAGTCTCTGGGGTCAGGAACCCCGAATAGGAGAGGACACATGGTGCGGCTCCTGGAGAATTTACACGTCGGAAGGTGAGCCAGTGCCGCTTGACACCTGTCCCATGGCAAGCGTTCTCAAGTTGGGACGTGAAATAGAGGCCTGCGAAATAGTTATTGAGCGACCCGATGGAAGCCGACGCATAGTTGTACCTCATCCGAAATTGTTATTCGACGAGAATGGAGAACTGGATGGTGCAATGAATATGCTCGAAGACATCACAGATACAAAAGAAGATTCCCGGAAAGCCGCAATACTTGCCGCGATTGTTAAATACTCCAATGCCGCGATAATAAGTAAAACGCTAAGCGGCATTGTAACAAGCTGGAACCCTGCCGCACAGCATATATTCGGTTATGCCCCGGCTGAAATAATCGGTCAGCCAATCGTCAAACTCATTCCACACGACCTGTTCCATGAAGAAGAAATGATTCTCGCGAAGTTGAACAGGGGAGAGATGATAGAACATATGGAAACGAAACGCCTCACAAAATCCGGCAACCTGATAGATGTTTCACTGACTGTGTCACCCGTTAAAGATGAAAGAGGAAAAATTATTGGTGTTTCGAAGATCGCGCGCGATATAACAAGCATTAAAAGAAATGAACGGACGATAAGAGAGAGTGAAGAAAAGTTCCGCATGGCCGTAGAAGCAACCAAACTCGGCACGTGGGAATACAATATGGTGGACCAGGAACTCACCTGGTCGGGAGAAACAAGGAGGATTTATGGTTTAAGCGACACCGATAAAGTAGACTACTCTGTCTTTCTCAGGCATATTCACCCCGACGATTATGAGTCGGTTACGAGAGAGGTTGAAAAAGCGCTTGATCCTACCGGAACCGGCAGTTACGACGTCACTTTCAGGATCAGGCGGAAAAATGGAAACGTACGATGGGTACGGGCGCAGGGTAAATCATACTTCAACGAGAATAAGATTTCGGAACGATTTATAGGAACCATTCTCGATGTAACTGACGAAAAAAATAAAAGCGAAGGACTTGAACAGCAGGTATCGGAGCGCACACGTGAGCTGAAAATGATGAA
Organism: Chitinophagaceae bacterium; assembly: GCA_016786745.1. Taxonomy (GTDB): domain Bacteria; phylum Bacteroidota; class Bacteroidia; order Chitinophagales; family Chitinophagaceae; genus Flavitalea. Next base: position 13,010 of record JAEUVS010000055.1, read on the forward strand.
TAAGCAGTTGCAGCGCTCTAATTCAGATCTTGCGCAGTTTGCGTCGGTTGCGAGTCATGATCTGCAGGAGCCGTTACGCAAAGTGCAAATGTACTGCGACAGGATCCTGGACTTGCCGGATGACAAGGCAGTGTATGAAAAATTTCTTCCGAGAATTATTTCTGCTGCATCGCGTATGTCGCAACTGATAAAAGATGTGTTGCATTATGCGCAGATTCCTGATGGTACGGAAAGAATGGAAGATGTGGATTTGAACGCGGTATTTGAAAATGTGGTGTCGGATCTTGAAGTGATTATTCGTGAGAAAAATGCGAAGGTGACCAGTGATTTTCTTCCTTCAATAAAAGGGAATGAAACCCAGCTTCGCCAGCTTTTTTCTAACCTGGTTAACAATGCCGTTAAGTTCAGTGCGGCAGCTCCTGAAATAAGGATTACCAGTGTTATTCGTCGGAAAAGTGAGGTGCTGGGTAAGAATAAAAATATTATCGAGGCGCCCTCGTATGTGGAGTTGAAATTCCGGGATAACGGGATAGGTTTCGAGCAAAAGTATGCGGGCCAGATTTTTGACATTTTTCAGCGGTTGCAGGATAGGACTGTGTATTCCGGGACAGGGATAGGACTTGCAGTGTGTAAGAAGATTGTTGAGAATCATCATGGGGTGATTTCGGTGGTGAGTGAGCCGGGAGCGGGCACTACGTTTACAATTTTACTTCCAACTGGTTAAAAACTTTTTTCTCTTGCGCCGCAGGCACGCCGGCCCTTTATCTTTGCCTCATGAACCCGCAGTCAGGCAAAATCATTATCATAATCGGCATTATCGTCGTCATCCTTGGCGTCATCATTTACTTCTTTCCAAATAAACTCAACTGGTTTGGCCGCCTCCCCGGCGACATCCGCGTGGAAAAAGAAAACTTCAAATTCTATTTTCCAATTACAACTATGATTATCCTCAGCGTTGTGCTCACCATCATAATACAAATTTTTAAAAGACTATTTTGAGCAAGGGAAGAAAACCGGAGATTGACAGCATAAATGTTCTGCTCGAAGAGTGCATCATGGCATTCCCTGTTTCCTCATTTATCATTAGTTTATATAAGCAGTATCAGCAGAGAGGAAGTCTCAGCAAAAAGCAGTTGCAGGGGCTTTATGACAAGGCTTCAGGCATCCAGGATCTTGCCCCGGGCAAGCTTGCAGCGGTTGAAGCGATTATTAAACGTATGCCTACGCGGTTTAAGTCGGCGCTACCGGAGAATAAGCCGCTATACGAAAAAGATGAGGGTACAGGAGAGATGATCGATTTTATTCTTTCAAAGAATCCAAATCATAAGAGGGTGATTTTTTTGAAGGCGAAGTATGAGAATAATGAAGTGCTGACACCGACCGAGCTTTCTGAGTTGAAGAAGTTTGTGGAGGTTTTTAAAAAATGATTCACAGGCGGGCCAGCCGCAGGTAAAAACCAGCTATAACCGAAATTTCGCTAATTTCCGTTCAAACATAACGACCACCAGCATATGAGAATCTTCCCATTATTCTTTATCCTCCTTCTCTTTTTCCACAAAACACCTGCCCAAAACAAAATGAACACTTTCGTCGCGAACCTCATGAGCAAAATGACGGTAGACGAAAAAATCGGCCAGCTCAACCTTGTTACACCTGGCGGCGCCGTCACGGGCTCAGTCGTAAGCACCGACGTAGATAACAAAATCCGCAACGGCCAGGTAGGGGGTCTCTTCGGCATCACAGGTCCCGATAAAATCCGCCAGGCACAAGACATCGCCGTCAAAAACTCACGGCTAAAAATCCCCCTCATATTCGGTCTCGATGTGATACACGGACACCGCACCATCTTCCCAATACCGCTCGGCCTCTCATGCAGCTGGGATACGGCCATGATCCGTAAGAGCGCAGAAATTGCCGCCAGCGAAGCCACAGCAGATGGACTCAACTGGGTGTTCTCGCCAATGGTAGACATCGCCCGCGATCCACGTTGGGGAAGAATCGCCGAGGGCAGCGGAGAGGATCCATTTCTCGGGTCGCAAATCGCAAAAGTCATGGTGCAAGGCTACCAGGGTAAAGATTTCTCAGGCAATAAAAACGCCCTCGCCTGTGTTAAACACTTCGCTTTGTATGGCGCCGCTGAAGGTGGCCGCGACTACAACACCACGGATATGAGCCGCATCTCAATGCACGAATACTTCCTGCCACCATATAAAGCAGCCATTGATGCAGGCGTCGGCAGTGTAATGAGTTCTTTTAATGAGGTAGATGGCGTTCCTGCAACAGCCAACAAATATTTACTGACAGACGTACTCAGAAAACAATGGGGTTTCAAAGGCCTCGTCGTAAGCGATTATACTTCTGTGAGCGAAATGATCGCGCATGGCATCGGCGATTTGCAGCGTGTGTCGGCCGAAGCGCTGAAAGCGGGCCTCGATATGGACATGGTGAGCGAAGGCTTTCTCAACACTTTAAAAAAATCATTGCGCGAGGGAAAAGTTACCCGGGCACAAATAGACAGCGCATGCAAAAAAGTGCTCGAAGCAAAATACAAACTTGGCCTTTTCGATGATCCCTACAAATATTGCAGCACCGAACGTTTCAACAACGAAATATTTACTGAAGAAAACAGGAAAGCCGCCCGTGAATTCGCGACGCATTCGTTTGTATTACTCAAGAATCAAAATAATGTACTGCCTTTAAAAACTTCAGGCACAGTGGCCGTAATAGGTCCACTGGCAGACAGCAAGTTTAATATGCTTGGCACATGGAGCGTTTCAGGCGATCATTCAAAAAGCGTTACCGTGCTTGAAGGAATGAAAAACGCCGGCGCAGCGAATATTTTATTTGCAAAAGGCGCTAACCTCACCGATGACACCGCGCTCGCAAAAAGAGTTAACGCGTTTAATAAACAGGTTGACATCGATTCGCGTTCACCTGACGAAATGCTCAAAGAAGCGCTTGACATTGCCTCAAAATCCGACGTAGTGGTAGCAGTTGTTGGTGAAGGCGCGGATATGACAGGCGAAGCATCAAGCATGAGCAATATTTCATTGCAACCTTCGCAGCAGCGGTTATTGCAGGAGTTGGTAAAAACAGGTAAGCCGGTAGTAATGGTATTGTTCAACGGACGCCCGATGACAATACCCTGGGAAGACAAAAATGTCAACGCAATACTTTCCGTTTGGTTTCCAGGCACAGAAGGAGGCAACGCTATCGCAGATGTATTGTTTGGAAAATATAATCCTTCGGGCAAGCTTACAACGAGCTTTCCGATCAATACCGGACAAATTCCCGCGCACTACAACCGCAAAAATACTGGCCGTCCGTTCGATGGAAATGTAAATGCCGCGAAATTCAAATCAAATTATCTCGACGTAAGCAACGATCCGTTATATCCTTTTGGATATGGCCTGAGTTACACCAAATTCAACTACGGCGATATTAAACTAAGTAAAACGTCTTTAAAAGGAAATGAAACACTAACGGCTACGGTCACACTGACTAATTCAGGAAGTTTTGATGGCGAAGAAGTGATGCAGTTATATATTACAGACCCTGTTGCAACCGTTACCCGTTCATTAAAAGATCTCAAAGGTTTTAAGAAAGTGGCCCTGAAAGCCGGCGAAAGCAGGGAAGTAAGTTTTAAAATCACTCCTGATCTTCTTAAATTCTTCAATTCAAATCTCAAATACGATTGGGAAAGCGGTGAATTCTTTATTCACATCGGCACAAATTCACGCGATTTAAAATCTGCTAAAATTAACTGGGTAAAATAATTTGGAAAAGAGAGGCACATACCGTTGGACAATCGTGGCATTACTATTTGTAGCCACAACTATTAACTATCTCGACAGGCAGGTGATCGGACTATTGAAGGATAACCTGTCGGAAGAGTTTGGCTGGTCAGAAATCGATTACGGCAATATTGTGATGGCGTTTTCAGCTGCTTATGCAATCGGCCTGCTGGTATTCGGGAGAATAATCGATGGCCTCGGAACGAGAACAGGCTACGCCGTGTCTATAGTAATTTGGAGCGTTGCCGCAATGGCTCACGCGGTAGCTACTACAACAGGTGGATTTATGATCGCCAGGACGAGTCTTGGATTCGGCGAGGGCGGAAATTTTCCTGCTGCAATCAAAGCCGTTGCCGAGTGGTTCCCTCGTAAGGAACGTGCGTTTGCCACCGGCATATTCAATAGTGGAACCAACGTGGCAGCTATGATGGGTCCGCCGCTAATCGCATGGATTTATTCCAGCTACGGATGGAAGGAAGCATTCCTGTGGACAGGAGCCCTGGGATTTATCTGGCTCATATTCTGGTTTATATTTTTCGAAGTGCCGGCGCGACAAAAACGTGTAGGCAAAGCCGAGTTCGACTACATTCACAGCGATGCGCCCGAACAGGTGTCTGAAGAAGGAATAAAAATAGGCTGGGGTAAAATTCTGGGTTTCAGGCAAACATGGTCTTTTGTATTTGGAAAAATGTTAACCGATCCTGTATGGTGGTTCTATCTTTTCTGGATTCCATCTTTTTTCAATACTACCTACGGCCTCGATCTGAAAAGTTCGGCAATACACATTTCAACCGTTTATGTTGTTTCTTCGTTCGGAAGTATTTTCGGAGGCTACCTTTCGGGCTTTTTCATCAAAAAGGGGTGGCCCGTTTACAAGGCGCGAAAAATTACGATGCTTATTTTCGCCTTCTGCGTAGTGCCGATTGTTTTCGTACAGTACATATCAAACATTTGGGTTGCGGTGGCTTTGATAAGTCTTGGCGCCGCCGCTCACCAGGCGTGGAGTGCAAATATTTACACAACTGCTTCTGACATGTTCCCGAAAAAAGCAGTAAGCTCCGTAATAGGAGTAGGAGGGATGGGCGGATCAATCGGTGGAATTTTGTTTCCGTTTTTTGTTGGATGGTTGCTCGACATGTATGAAAAGGCGGGAAACAAGATTGCCGGGTACAATATTATTTTCATCATCTGCGGCTGCGCATATCTTGTAGCCTGGCTCGTGATGCATTTTCTTACGCCAAAAATGAAACAGGTAACTACCTCGTAAAATCGAGGCGGTACGAAAGGCCGCCTTCAATATAATAGCTTGAAGAAATTTCCGACAGTCCCGCTCCTGCAGCCACGTCTATCGCGAAATCTTTATTGAAGAAATACTGCACGCCGCCGTCGAAGTAATGTTCGGCGCTTGTGCCATTTCTGAGGAAGGCATACTGCTCAACAAACAACTGCCAGTCGTTAATCTTGTAAACAGGCGAAATGGTGTACATCCACTGCTTATTATCGGTGTGGTTGTTTGTTTCGTTCCACGATACACCGACATTATATTGAATCGAAAAGCGGTTGGTAATATTATTATTAAAAAGTGTGCGGAACTCAAATGGAATACCCGTTACAAAATAATCGCCGGAAGCGAGCGAAGGAACTCCCACTTCCGCGAGTGCGCCGATGGAAGGCAACCAGTTGTGCTGGGGAAGAATCTTTGCTTTTACACCAAAATATACAGGAGTAATTCCGTTCAATTTTGCTTTGCTGATGTTGTCCCTGATCGTTTGCGAAGCAAGTTTTACCCTAAGCTCAAGCGCGTTAAACAGCCCGAACCTTAAAAGAACTTCGGGATGCTGATACATATACTGCGCCTCTTCAATCTTTTCTTTCCTGAACCCTAATTCTGCCTGCAAATTGTAGCCTTTGACAAGTTCCGGCGTGCGGCTTTCCCCGGGCCTGTCCGGATTCAACTGATCCTGACCGAATCCATGGAACGTTATTAGGAGAAAAATGATATTGATGTACGTTCTGTACACAAAGGAAAGTTGTACTAAATATATTCAATTTTGGGCGTATTTCCCACTATGTGCAAAGCAAAATTCACACCACCGAAAACCGAAATCCAATGCCATGAATCGTTTCGATATTCACTTTTCCGTCTGATTTGAGGTACTTTCTCAGCTTTGTCATATAAACATCCATACTTCTGCCCAGGAAAAAATCATCTTTATTCCACACTGCAATCAAAATTTCTTCTCTTTTGAGTATCCTGTTGGGAAAACTGCATAAAAAACGTAGCAAATCGGCCTCTTTTTGTTGAAGCGTATATGTGGCGCCGGGGGTAGTTACTGTAAGATTGGTATAAGAAAAGATAGTGTTGCCAAAACGAAATTCGAGGTCCTCCTCATTAAACATCAATCGCGACCGCCTTAAGAAGACTTCGATTTTCATCACGAGTTCTTTCATGCTGAAAGGCTTGGTGATGTAATCGTCGGCGCCCGTTAAATAGCCCTTCAGCTTGTCTTCCAGCATATTTTTCGTGCTGATAAATATAATTGGATGTAAATCGCTCTGCTGCCGTATTTTTTTCGCAACCATGAAACCATCCTTCACCGGCATCATCACATCGAGCAGGCTGATGTCAAAATTATTTTTATGAAAGGTGCTGATTGCTGCCTGTCCGTCGGCACATTCTGTAACCACGTAGCCATTTTCTTCCATGGCTTCCTTCATCAGTTCACGAAGGTACTTGTCGTCTTCAGCGAGGAGTATACGGGCTTTGGTGTTCATGCAATTGGAATAACAACGGTAAATGTAGCGCCTTCTCCCGGAGTACTGTCCAATTTTAATGTTCCGCCATGACGCAGCACCGCTTTGCGCGTAAGATACAAACCCAATCCGAGACCCTTCGACTGGTGCACATTGCCGTTCTGCACCCGGTAGAATTTCCGGAAAATATTATTGAACTCTTTTTTGTCAATACCCTGCCCATTATCCCTGATGCGGATATAATAGTCGTTGCTTCGTGTATACGTTGTAACCACTACACGCGGGTCGGAAGCATATTTCAATGCATTGTTCATTATGTTGAATATCGCGAGGTAAAGCTGCTCGGGCTCGGCATTTACTTTAATGTCCTTGTCCTCGAGTTGAAGAATAATATTGCCATTTTTTTCATTCGTGAGTGTTGCAAGTTCAGTTACCGCGCGTCGTACGAGTGAATTAGCCACGACGGGAGATTTTTCAAAACTGGCGCTGTGGTGTTCCGCCGTTACGGTATTCATCAGCGATACGATATGTTTTTTCAGGTAAGTTGCCTGGTCGCGGATCATCACCGCGTACCGTAACAGTTTACCGTCCTCCTTTGTCGCATGCCGTTCTATTCCATCGGTGGAAAGTTCAATTACGGCAAGAGGCGTGCTGAATTCATGCGTTACGTTGTTAATGAAATCAGTCTGCACCTCGTTTAAAAATTTCTGCCTGAAAAAGTAATACAGGGTGAACGAAAGGCCTATCAGCAAAACGAGTACAATGATCGTAACGATGATCCAGTTGTTCATGCGCGATAACACATAAGATTGCTGGTGAGGAAAATAAAGGCACACATACGAATAATCTTTTTCAAACAACGGCAGTTGTGTGCTGTTCGATTTGTTTTTCGGTGATCCCACCGAAGGCAGGTAGCCCATGTATGCGTATGCTTTCAGTTTGCTGTCGTAAATGCCGGCGATGCAGTCTGTATATACATTGAAGTCGTCAAACTCATAGGTCAGGTAATGTGTCAAAGAATCTGCTACGGGAATACTGTCGGTGCGGAAAATATAGGTGTCGTGATTTGGGGTTTCTACGAGTTTGCTGAGCCTGTTGCCCGGATCATAAGCCATGTCGATGTCTTCATACAATCCCCGGATACTTTTAACGACTGAAGTATGAAAATTCTGCTGTTCGAATGAATACGTGCGGTATAGCCAATACATCTGCAGACCAACAACTATGGTAATTACAATCCCGAATGTGAGAATAAAGATTCTTGTTGCCGACGAACCCATACAATGCAGTGCACATAAATATCGGATGAAAAATGCTATCGCATAACAGGTGTAATGTAGTGTAACATTGTATTAACGGAAGTTAAACACCGGTTAAACGGGCGTCAAAAAAGCGATTGGGATCGTAAACCTTTCATCTTTGTGGAGCTAATGATCTTTTAAATTAAATACCTCGAAAAATGAAAAGAATCTTCCTGGTTGCAGCAATAGTTACTTGCGTAGCAGGAGCCTCAATGGCTCAGAATAATCCGGCCAAGAAAAAATCACCGGCCACGGCGAAAACGGAGGTGAGGAAAGACAGCGTTGGGAGCGCTACCGCCTCGACTATGAACAAACATAAGGTTCATAAGAAAGGCGCCCATAAGAAAAGTTAAACGTCATTCGTACCTGGAGGTGATAGCCATCCGTCTGCTTGCGGGTGGCTTTTTTTATTGATATTTTATCATGTGAATATGTTCAATCCCATCTTCGTCGTAAGCATCGCCTGTGGGCTGAAATCCCATCTCCGTGTAGAATTTTTTCAGGTAATATTGCGCGCCGATTCTTATTGGTCCTTCTCCAAATATTTTCCTGCAATTTTCAATCGCAAGCGCCATCAGTTTTTTTCCGGTCCCTTTTCCGCGTGCATCTGGTGATGTAACTACACGGCCGATAGACATTTCATCATACGAAATTCCCGGAGGTACAAGCCTGGCGTAGGCCACAAGCTGTTTATCTTCATAAACCAGCAGGTGATGACAATAAAGATCCTTGTTGTCGAGATCCTGGTACACGCAATTCTGTTCAACAACAAATACCTGTGCCCTTAGCCTCAGGAGCGCATACAACTCCATTGTGGTTAGTTCGCGAAATGCCTTTACTGTATAATCTGTTTTGCTATTTGTCACCAATTGTTCTTTATGCATTATTGTACACTTTGAGTACCGGTTCTCTTAACGTTCCGCTGCGGTCGCTCACTACAAATTCGAGGATTTCTGCGAGGTCGGCTGGTTTTACCCAATCGTCAGGATTCGCTTTGGGCATACTTTTCCTGTTGGCTTCCGTATCGAGCGTGCTCGGAGCAATAACCGTTGTCACCACGTTCTTTCCTTTTGCTTCCGCGTTCATATACTCCGCGAGCTTGAACAAAAGCGATTTACTTAGTCCATAAGCGACGCTGCTTTTTCCAGCGGCAGCCTGCAGTGCCGGTCTTGACCCGATGAACACGATACGGCCCTTTCCGTTGTTCATCATATGTGAAAATATTGGCTGCGCCACATGATATGCCGTATCAAAATTCAGCGCTATTTGCGCATGTACATCGCCGATAGATGTGTCGAAAATATTTCCACCGGCATAGCCACCTACAAGGAGCAATGCAACATCAATTGTTCCATTTGCTTTTATCGCGTCTTCAATAAATTTTTTTGATGCTGCTTCGTTCACCAGGTCCACCGCATGGACCTCAAGGTTTGCATGTGGTTGTAAATGTTTGATTTCTTCCTCCTTCGCCACCACTGCGATAACTTTGTAACCCCTGTCGAGGAAGGTAGTGGTAACAGCTGTTCCTAAATTGCCATTCGCTCCTGTAATAATTACATTTTTCATTTAAGAAAGGTACGCCAATTTGCAAAAGTTATCAGACTCTGAAATAAGATTGATATTTTAGTTAACTTAATTGAAAGCAGATGCTCGTACCATACAACGAATTACTTGATACATTCAAAAAAATCCTTCTAAAAGAAGGAATGAATGGAGATAAAGCCTCAATTTGCGCGGAAATTTTCGCCGGCAACAGCAGGGACGGAGTGCATTCGCATGGACTTAACCGTTTTCCTACATTTATTACGCATATAAAACAAGGATTGATAGCCATTGATGCCGAACCTGGAATGATTTCAAAGAAAGGAGTGCTCGAACATTGGGACGGTCATCTTGCTCCCGGCATGTACACTGCCTCGAAAGCTGTGGCAAAAGCAGTGGGTATCGCAAAGGAAAACGGGTTGGGCATGGTAGCCGTTAAAAATACAAATCACTGGATGCGCGGCGGAACATATGGCTGGCAGGCGGCAGACAACGGCTGTATTGCTATTTGCGGCACAAATTCTATCGCCAATATGCCACCGTGGGGCGGAAAGGAACCTACGCTTGGAAATAATCCACTCGTTATAGCTGTTCCGCGAAGCAATGGACACCTTGTGCTCGATATGGCGATGTCGCAGTACTCATATGGAAAGTTGCATGAGCATTATCTCACGGGAAAGAAACTCGCCCATCACGGCGGTTATGATGAGAGCGGCCAACTGTCGACCGATCCGGATGCGATTATGAAATCAAAAAGAACATTACCGGTTGGTTTATGGAAAGGGTCAGGACTTTCACTGATGATGGATGTGCTTGTATCATCACTTAGTGGCGGCCGTACTGTTGGTGAAATAACTGCATCAGGATCTGAATATGGTGTTTCGCAGTTTTTTATTTGCATTTCCCCGGCGGAGTTGAATGAAGGAATAATTGAGAATATTATCGCTTACGCGAAGTCATCTGCCGTGACAGACGAACAATCTTCCATACGATATCCAGGTGAAAGCACTTTGCGCACGAGGCAGAAATCAATGGCTGAAGGTGTATATGTGAACGATAAAATATGGCAGGAGGTGCAGGCGCTGTGACGCTAATTTAGCTGCCGGCTTCTTCGATAACCGCATATCCACCCACATCAAACATCAGTTCTAAAAAGTCCCCTTTCTGTTCAGGCTTTTTCAAACCCTTTTCTGAACTAATTTTCCATTTCTCAAAAGGGAGTTTAAGGATGCCTTTACCGCCCTTTTCCGACTCTATTTTTACCTGGACTGTTTTTCCGCTCTCTTTGTCCGCACTCACCATGAACGCGCCTTCTGCGCGTAATGTTTTAAATGAAACGTCTTTCCACACTCCGGGAACAGCAGGAAAAACTTCTATAAAACCCGCATAGCTCTGCAGAAGCATTTCCTGTAACCCGGACGCATATGCGAAGTTGCCCTCAAGTGTAAATGGGCGGTAAGTAAATGTTGAGTAACCCGACTTCGTCTGATCACCATTGGCATGAAAGCTGTTTTTCAAACAAAATGCTTTCGAAAATATTTCAAGAGCTTTAGCGGCCCCGTCACCATCTTTCGCTCTCGCTTTAAGGTTAGCGAGCCAGCTGTATGAATACCCGCACCACAATTCAGGACCAACACGATCCAGCGCGTCAATAGAATTTTTTATGATGTCGCGCGATCGTTGTCCATCTTCCCATTTGATTAAACTGAGCGGATGTATGGCCATCACATTCGAGAAATGCCGGTGCGACTCATTGTAAGGTTTACCCGGCGCAAATGTCAGCTCATTATTCGCTGTCACGCTGTAGTCGTCAAATTCATTCAATATGTTTTTCCATCGACCGGCTTCATCTTTTTTCCCGAGAACATCCGCGAGTTCTGCAGCAGCTTGCATAACGAATTTCATCAACGCGAGATCGTAATTTGTATTTTCATGGAACCACGCTTCAAGACTGTTATTGTAAATCTCAGGACTTGAACTGATCGGAAGCTCCCGTTTGCCCGCGGAATTTTTAACTGTTATGTTTTCTATGAATGTTGCAGTCTCGCTGATCCAGGGATAGGCGCGTTCGCGCAGGAATTGCGTATCGGCGCTGTACCGCCATTGTAAATAGAAATGATGGGCGAGCCATGATGAAACAGTAGGAGAGCAGGAGTATTGAATCCATCCACCCATCTCCGTTCCGTCTAACGTGGTGACGCCAGGCACATTCAATCCATCTTTCCCAAAAAACGTTTTTGTATAACGCCTGTAGTTTTCTTTGTTTTCGTCAAGGTGGTTCAGGTAGCCCATGGCCTCTTTTAAATGATTACCGCAGTATGCGGGCCAGTAACTCAGCTGGGTGTTCAGGTCGTGATGAAAGTCGCCCTTCCACGGTGGAATTCTCCCGTTATCTGCCGTCCATACAGCTTGTAGTGAAATAGGCGGTGCATTTTCCCGCGCCGCTGAACCCCATTTGTACATTTCGAGGTACCATTGTTTTTCTAACTGTTCATTTGGGATATGCAATGAAGATTTTGACCAGAAGTTTTGCCACCATTGTTTATGGGAAGAAAATTCGGATTGGTAAGATTTTTTGCCTGTAAGTTTTTCTGTTGAATTTGTGGTGATCGTCCAATTGCCTTCAACAGTTTTACTATTTATTCTCTTATAGTGTATATAAACATGATATTTAAATCCACTCCATCCTTCCTGGTGATATTCTATTGTACCGTCGCCGGTTTTTACTTCTCCCCGCTTGTATCCTAACCTGTTCAAATCATCACCTTCGACCGACCCGCCCCCGGTATTCTTTCCAGACTGATAATCCGGCGGATCAATACGCGGTTCAAAAGATGAAGTAAGATTTTCTATCCTGAACCAACCTGTCGGCTCCGTTGCATGAACAAATGTTGTGAGTATCGTTCCATTCTTCCATTCGACTGTACATTCCGCGTCGGCGATATCGAGGCGGGCCGACTTTACCGGCCCCCACGTCTTCGTATTTACCATCAACGCCGCTCCCGGAATTTTTGTTGGCGCCGGTTCTCTTTCATAGGGCTCGTCGAGCTTTTGCTGAACAACCCTGTAATCTTTCTTCATGACCTGCGCGGCAACCCAGGCATAGCTGAAATGCGGCCCGTGCAAACCTTTCATGGGACGTAGGTCCCACAAGTCGGAGCGATCTAAAGAAAACCTCAGCTCGCCGTTTTTCTCCCAGATAAGCGCGCCAAGGGTGGCATTCCCCAGGGGGATGGCTTCATCCCATACTGTGGCCAGCGAAGAAAATACAAGGCCGTGCTTTGAAGAAGGTTGAGCCACACACGATGCGCCAGCCATTCCAAGGAAGATCACCCAAAAAATTCTTTTCATGCCTGGTAGTGTCGCAATTTAAATTTAAAAAGACACATTTCCGCTGATTCCTCACGCTCGTTCTGCGGAGTTTATCCTGAGGTCGAAGGCCGAATGGGCAGAACTCGGTTCGGAATGACGTCAGGGTCTTTATGGTCATCCCGAACCGACGCGAAGCGTCGCGTGAGGGATCGGCGGCGGCAAATTTCAAACATAGGAGACACTACTACATGCCTGAATATACCCAGAATCCAAAAATTAAATTTTAATAAGATTATTTTATTGTCGATAGTGTTGTAACCTGTTACCTGCCGTTGTAGTCATACCTTAAATTAACATTGCATGAAGCTAAAACTCTTCTTTGCCTTTGCACTCATTTTTAGTGCTGTAACCGGCTACTCCCAAATTACCGAACAGGAACTGAAAGATTTAATCATACAAAAGGACAGTTTGTTTTGGGTAGCCTATAACAACTGTGACATTGAGGCTATGACATCGGTGATTACTGAAGACGTAGAGTTTTATCATGATAAGGGCGGCATCACTAAAACCCGGGACGCACTGATAAAAACCGTCAAACAAAATCTTTGTTCTAATCCCAATTTCAGGTTAAGAAGAGAAGCTGTTCCCGGAACAGTCCAGGTATATCCAATGACGCAAAATGACAAAATATATGGTGCAATTATTTCAGGTGAGCATGTGTTTTATATAAATGAAGCTGGAAAAAAAGAGTTCCTTGATGGACAGGCACACTTTGTACAACTGTGGTTACTAAAAGAAGGAGTATGGGCGATGGCGCGCATCCTGAGTTACAATCACCATCCGGCAGAGAAAAATGCTGCGCTGAAAGAAGTGCCCGTTTCATCGGATGCTTTATTGCGGTTAACGGGGAAATATAAAGGCCCTGAACACTTAATGGAAGTAAAAAACGAAAATGGAAAGTTGAAACTTGTTGTGGAAGACAAAGAATATCTTTTGAAAGCCGCGTCAGACACTGAATATTTTATGACGGAACGCGACCTGAAGTTTGTGTTTCAGAATAACAAGTTGATTGTAAAAGAACACGACCAGGTTGTAGAAGAGGCCATAAAGCAATAAAATTAGCGGCCGGATTGAATGATCTCGAGTTGCCTGACCGCTTCATTCTCGCTCCTGTTATTAAATTTGTTGACGGATATTTTATATGCATTGATCGCCTCTTCGCGGTTACCGGCCATCATATACGCACGGCCCAGGATATTAAAATTGGAATAGAGTCCACTGTTAACCTGCGTATTGAATTTTAGGATTTCTATGGCATCTTCAATACGGTTCATCTCGAGCAATTTCTCACCTGCCTCGCGCAAGCCGTTTCGCGTCGTGCTCCTGAAATTGTAGAAATAATACATATGCGGGTAAGCGGTCAGTTTCCTGTATTCATCAATCGCCTCTTTCGCTCCCGCATTAAGAGCTATATTTAAAATCATCTCGCCGTAATCTTTTTTCGGTTGGTTGAGATTCGCTTTGTGAGTGAGCACATCTCGCAGGTATTCGGTGGAAATGGCTACGGCGAGGTTCCGGCCTGTTTTACTATCGGTGGTAATGGAGGAGAAAACGCCGATGAGCCATCCATTAGCATCTACAACGGCGGCGCCGCTTGCGCCTGGCTGAATGGGTTTGTCGGTACTGATCAGTATATCGAGACCGTACTTGTTCGCTACCGTGCCTTCCACCGGCAAACATGTATTGTCAGCATAGGCACAACCGATTATATACACTCGTTCTCCCACTCTTGGAGAAGAATACCGTGGACGTAATGGCTGAATATTTGGAGAGATTTTTTTTAGCGAAAGCACGAGCATGTCTCTCTCGAATATCGAAGAATTCGCGCCTTCAATAATTTCTGACGTGTCTTCATTGATGAGTTTGTCTACCTCCACCGCATCGTAGCTGCTCCCTCTTGCACGCAGCGTCCAGCGTTGAAGATCTTTATTGATGCTTACAGCGTTTGTTTTCTTATTCCTGGCGATCAGCAGTACATGTTTGGCGGTAACCGCAACAGTGTCGCGGCCGGTGTTAACCAAAAATCCTGTTCCCGCATATGCAAAAGAGGAGTGGATGTATTGATCGCCATTTTTGTACGTAACGTTATTCGTAAGAGCTATTACGGGCCATGTAGCAGGAGGTTGCGCAGCCCATGGTTCCCGTACCTGTGAAAGCAACGGAACGGAAAAGATCAGTGAAGCGAGTATTGTTGTAAAAACTTTCATAAATCGGTTACGAATTTATTAATGTTCAACCTTTAAAACAATTCGACATACTAATAATAATATCTTTAATTTAAAATTAGCACATCATGAAACCCAGCACTTATCCCGAAACAAATTCGCATAAATCGCGAGGTTCAGTTCGTCTATTGACAAGACGTTGTGAACCGGTGAAAAGTATGCTTTTCTATTCTTCATTAATCATGTTATTTTTCTTTGCCCTGGCAACAAAAGTAACCGCCCAGACAGAAGCCGACATGATGAAAGCCTGGCAGGAATATATGACCCCGGGAGATATGCACAAAGTGCTTGCCTCTTACGAAGGCGAATGGACAACAGAAGGCAAAATGTGGATGGACCCCAACGGTCAACCTATGACCAGCACCGGCTCTGCAACTTACAGGATGGTACTTGGCGGACGCTACCAGGAAACTGTTTTTACGGGTGATATGATGGGTCAGCAGTTCGAAGGAAAAGGATTAATGGGTTATGACAATTTTAAAAAGCAGTTCGAAAGCACGTGGGTCGACAACATGGGTACAGGCACGATGAGAACTGAAGGCACATACGATCCCGCGACGAAAACATTTACTATGACGGGTAAGATGGTCGACCCGATGACCCGCAAAGAATGCGCGATCAGGGAAACATTAAAGATGGTTGACCAGGATACGCATGTGATGACGATGTATAATTCGATTGCGGGCGCGCCTGAATTTAAAACAATGGAACTCACTTTTAAGAGAAAGAAATAACAACTTAGTTGTCATCCCGAACCGAGCGAAGCGAGCGTGAGGGATCAACAGGTAAACTAATTTAATGTTCAAAATCTATTTCAACACCTCGATCCGCTCCCTCTCACGGAACCGCATATACGCAGTTATCAACATTATTGGCCTGGCCACGGGCATCACCGCGATGCTCCTGGCCATTCTTTTTTGGAGAGACGAGGAGAGCTATGACAGGTTTCATGAAAACGCTCCTGATATCTACAGGGTTACTACCACTCTTCGTCCATATAAAGACAAAGAATTTGAAACGGTAGGTGGAACAGGACAAATGCAGGGTGCGGCTTTTAAAGGCGGCATACCTGAAGTGAAGAATTATACAAGGCTTCTCGGTGGCGACTTTTTCACCAATATGATCGCTAACGGCAAGACAATAAAATTGCGACCGTATTTTGTTGATAATTCCTTCCTTGATATTTTTTCGTTCCCGGTGATCCGGGGTTCATCGAGGAACGCTTTGGAAAAAGTAGAGTCGGTAGTGCTTACCGAATCAGCGGCGACGAGGTTTTTCAACAGTGTTGATGTGGTGGGAAAACTGGTGGAGATCGATGCTGATCCATCTTATCAAAAATTAGGTCGGTCGCTTGTCGTAACGGCTGTTATAAAGGACCCTCCAAAAAATTCATCGCTGCAATTCGACGTACTGTTTTCTTTTCCGTTTATGCGACTATCGTTCGAAGACAACAACTGGATGATGTCGTATCTCGGCACATATCTTTTGCTTGCACCCGGCGCGAATGTGAAGCAGGTAACAGGTAAAATGAACAGGATACATGAAGCAAACGCGGGCGGCGATAGAGAGCGGTACATTAAAAGCTTTGGCTACGATCCTGAATTTTCACTCGGCCTTCAGAATATTACTGATATTCATTTCAATCCTCACAAACGGTTTGAAGGGGGCGAGGAAGCCGGTATTGTAAATGGGAGCGACAAATCATACAGCATTGTGTTCCTTGTTATTGCGGGTTTTATATTGATGATGGCGGCCATCAACTTTATTAATATCACTATCGCGGGGTCAATTAAAAGATCCAAAGAGGTTGGTGTGAGAAAAATTGCGGGTGGATCGCGGTTGCAGATCATTGGTCAATTTCTTATTGAAGCATCATTACTCTGTTTAACGTCTTTTGTTTTTTCGTTGTTGGCGGTATATATTTTATTGCCTGTGTTCAACCAGCTTACCGGGAAACAACTTTTCACAGGTGCACTATTTTCATCGTCTGCGTTAGCGTGGTTCGCATTACTACTTGTGGTGTTGGTTGCGGTCACTGGTTTATACCCGGCATTTATTCTTTCAAAGTTCAGGCCAGCAGAAGTGTTGTACAACCGCATAATGAGAAGCGGCTCAGGCACACTTGGAAAGGCGCTGGTTATTATTCAGTTTACACCCGCTGTATTTTTGCTTATAGCGACTTTAATTTATTATGGCCAGATGAAGTATATGCATACCATTAATCTTGGCTACAATCCGAGCCAGGTGATTACTTCCGGCGTATATGGATCAAGAGATTATGGTGCGGCGTTGCGCACACTTAAAAGCGAATTCGCCAGGGAGCCTTTATTTAAATCTGTTTCGTTCGGAGGTGCGGGTTATGTGCGCCGTTACGAGGTTAATGGAGTAAGCTTTGAGTTATTCAGGAAAACGGGAGATGAAAACTTTCTTCCGATGATGGAGATACCGCTGGTTGCGGGTCGCAACTTCATTGCTTCAGATGCTGACAAAGGGATGATTGTGAATGAGGCGTTTCTGCGCGCGGCGAATATTGATTATACGCCAGGAATGCCGGTGCAGTTGTACGATTACGATCAGCGTTTCGGGAGAGATATAGTGGGGGTGGTGAAGGACTATCATTATGCGTCGCCGCGGACGCCGATTTTGCCGATGGTCATCCTGATGAATAAGGAGTCCGATGGTGATTTCTGGGTTAAAGTTGACCAGGCAAAAATGAGTGCGGCAATAACGGCGCTTGGAAAGATTTATACGAAAGCGATGCCTGGTTCTCTTTTCGAATATAAATTGATGGATGAAGCAAATGCCTCTGATTTTGTGAAAGAAACGCGTTGGCAGAAGGTGGTGACAATCGGTGCGGTGTTATCGTTTGTGATCTGCTGGCTCGGATTATTTGGTTTGGCGCATCTGTCCACTTACCAGCGAATAAAAGAAATTGGCATCAGGAAAGTTTTAGGCGCTTCATTGTCGAACATTGTATTGTTGCTTATTGGCGGGTTTATCCGGCTGGTGATTGTGGCGATTGTAATTGCTTCGCCGCTGGCGTGGATGGCAATGAATTACTGGCTACGGGATTTTGCTTATCATATAGATATTGGACCGGGTGTGTTTTTGATCGCGGCGGCGATGGCGTTGAGTGTCACTTTTTTATCGGTCAGTTACCAGGGTTTCAAATCAGCGTTGATGAACCCGGTAAAGAGTTTACGGACGGAATAAGTTTTCATTTTCCTGTTGCTTATAAATAAGCATAATTATTTGAGTATAATTATTTTGGAGAGAAGTTTTGAGCCCTTACTTTTGCGCCGGAGAGATGGCAGAGCGGTCGAATGCGGCGGTCTTGAAAACCGTTGAGGTGAAAGCCTCCGGGGGTTCGAATCCCTCTCTCTCCGCCAAACAAAAATAAAGCCCCGTAAGGGGCGTTTTTATTTCCAGAAGCGTGCAAAGCTTGCTTTGCTAAGCGGAGGGGAATAAAAATGACTAGGCGCAAAGCGCCGGCTTTATTTTGTTTGAAGCCATCTCATTTAAGGGATCGCTGCAGGTAATCCCTGTCTCGCTAATAACAATATCAAATTGAGTTAAAAGCCTGCAAACGCAATGTTTACAGGTTTTTTTTGCTACGAGGTCACTCTCTTACTACTTCGTGTTTAGTTGTTAAAGAGCTAAGCTACTCCACAAATTGAAAGCAAATCACCACTACTAGATCTGGTTCTAGTTTAAATCTATGGATGTTTATGGGTAATTATTTGGATAGCGACTGCTTTATGGGTATTTTTGGGTATATTTATGGGTAATGCTTAAAATTCACTCAATACATATCACTCCACAAATCCTCTCTCTAATTGCTGAATTAGACGAATTTAAAGGGGCATGGCGGGCTCTGGGTCAATTAGCCCCTGAACAACTCACCAGTCTGAAAAGAGTGGCAACAGTCGAAAGTATTGGGTCTTCTACCCGGATCGAGGGCAGTAAACTGACTGACCAACAGGTGGAAATATTGCTGAGTAATTTGGAAATCAAAAAATTCACCACAAGAGATGAACAGGAAGTGGCAGGATACGCAGAAGTAATGAATACCGTTTTTCAGCATTATAACGATATTCCGCTGACAGAAAATTACATTAAACAGTTTCACCGGGACCTTTTACAATACAGTGAAAAAGATAACCGGCATCGGGGGGAGTATAAAAAGCATACAAATCATGTTGATGCCTTTGATCCTGATGGCAAAAGTTTGGGCGTAGTGTTTGAAACCGCTACTCCATTTGATACTCCTTTCAGGATGGAAGAACTGGTTGGGTGGGCAAAAGAAGCGATAGAAAAAAAGTCGCAGCACCCATTACTGATAATTGCCGTTTTCATAATTGTATTCCTTGCTATTCACCCGTTCCAGGATGGTAATGGGAGGCTATCACGAGTATTGACAACTTATCTCTTGCTTTCATTGGGGTATACTTATGCGCCCTATAGTTCGCTTGAATCAGTTATTGAAAATAATAAAGAAGGTTATTATCTCTCTTTGCGCCAAACGCAAGGAACATTAAAAGCAGAAAACCCAAACTGGCAACCCTGGATATTGTTTTTTCTGAAAGCGCTTACTGAGCAAAAGAAGAAACTGGCGGTAAAGGTGGAAAGAGAAAAACTCTTGCTAGGTCAGCTACCAGAACTATCATTAAA
Source organism: Chitinophagaceae bacterium (assembly GCA_016786745.1). GTDB lineage: Bacteria > Bacteroidota > Bacteroidia > Chitinophagales > Chitinophagaceae > Flavitalea. The sequence goes on from JAEUVS010000055.1 coordinate 32,669, forward strand.
TATTCTGGATCTGGTAAAATCAAGAGGGCGTACTACTATCAGCGATATTGTGACTTTGACAAAGGCCAACCGGAATACTGTCAAAAAACATTTGGAAGCACTTGTTAGTACAAGACAGCTTACTCAGCACGGTACCGGAAAAGGGACATGGTACAGCATAAGTTAACAGAAGAAAGAAATTAGCTTGGAAAAGCTGGTTTAAAACGTCAATTTGATAGTTTTTGTTCAAGTTTTCGCAATTCTTTGATCCCTTCTGCAAATCCACTCAAAAAAAAAATAAATGCTTCCCTGGAAACTTTTTTTGAATCTCTGTTGTCTTTTGTATAAAAGACATGCGGCCTGCGAATTTGCGTTTTTCCGGGTAAATAGCGAGCAGTCGCAATTTCAGCCTGCTCTTGGCCCTCGCCGTATACTTCATAATAAACCTCGGTACCATTAGCATGTGGTAACCCCTGCCGTTAGGTTTGATTTGTTGTGCATTGGATAGAGATGCTGCAGTCACAATGATCGCGACTAGGAGTAATTTAGTAAGATTTGTTCCGTTGAACATATTTTTTATAGCGTTGCCCATTTAGTTTAATTTTTTAGCGACAATACAAAGACCGGAGGCATTTTTAGGAATATCGAAATGTTGACCATAATCATGGAAATGCATGATTATGGAGCTTCGCTTTTCGGGAATACATTCGATATTTTCACCGGACAAAACTCTTATATGAATAAGCTATTTCCGCTCGTTTTTTTGTCCCTTATGTCCTCCGCCGTGTTTTCGCAGGAAAGGGATTCCGTTGTGACACTACCAGAGGTAGTAATCACCGCCGAATGGATGATAAATGAGCAGGTTGACAGGTCATTTGCCGCGAAATTTCCAGAGTCATACGATATACTCTGGAGGAAGCTCAACAAAGACTACCTGATAAAATTCATTGAAGGTGACGTTAAGCACCAATCATTATTCAGAAAAAATGGTTCCATCAAGTACGATATCATCTATGTTACCGAAAGTCACCTGCCTAAAAAAATAAGCGATTTGGTTAAGCACGCTTATAGCGATTATACAATTCAGAATGGTGCACGTGTTGAAAGAGGCGACCAGGAGTTTTGGATTGTAAACCTGGAGGGCACACGGTCATATGTTGTTGTTCGCGTGGAAAACGATGAGATAGAACAGGTAAAAAAGATTATTAAGAGCGTTCCCGGGAGATGAAAATATAAGCGTCAGGGCTGCTTATCGTATTGCTCAAATCGCCCCACCTTTTTATCAATAGCTATCCGGAATATTACTCCTTTAAGTTCATTTAAATCTTCCGGCTCAAAAGGCCATTGCGGAAACAGGTGAGTGGTTTCACTGCTTATAAACGGTAGAGGTCTGTTCGACAGATGACGAATAGCTTCCGCCCGTGCTGTTTTATCAGTGATTTCAGAGAATGTTCCCCAGCAAAGTGCACTTTTCCAGTTACCCATGTTGGTGATTTCATCCACCTGGAAGCACACCGAAGGATGTTTTCTCATAGCAGTCAGCTTAGTTCCTTCATAAGAATGACAATAGACCGACTTGTCGTGATAAGCATAGCTTATCGGTAAAATATACGGCTGCTTTCCATCGCTGAAACCGATCCGTCCGAGAATATTCCGGGCTAACAACGATTCAATTTCCTGGCTGGTTAATTTTCCGAACATGATGTAATTAATTTATTAGTTTGTTGCCGGTTCCAATGTAGCCAAAAGTTTAATTTTTTTCACGAGATCATCCAAATTTTCTTTTCGCACTTCGTCGAAATCCGTTAACATTCGTTTTCTGTCGGCCGCATTTTTTTGCAGCGCGGCGCCCATCCGTAACAGGAAATTATCGATGAATGAAAGATTGCGCTTCATCATCCTTCCTTTAAGGAACGTTACATCAGCGCGATTAATCAACGATTTATCGATGTTTTTTGATAGCATGACGGCACGTTCCGCTTCATTGATACCTGGCGATCCACATACCACAAAAAGGAAGACCTCTTTCCTGGAAAGGATCTGTTTCTTTTCATTCATCCATTTGGCAACCTGGATCTTTCCTACATACACTGACCCGCCCGCTATCACGATATCATATTCATCCAGTTTCGAATCGGTTATCTTCGATGTTTCGTAAGCAGGAATATTGAGAATCTGGCTCAATAACCGGGCATATTCTGTTGTTGCACCGTACCTGCTTTTGTAAACTATAACTGCTTTGGGTTTCATAACGACGAGGGATTAGTTTATCAGCGATGAGAAATAAACACCGGTATTTTATGATCGCGCAGCACATCTTCCACAAAGCTCTGTCTCAATAATTGCGAAATCATTGATCTGCTGAAAGCGCCGCACACGAGAATCGACGATTTCTTTTCCGCCATCCAGGTAGCAAAATATTTTTTCGCATCAACATCCAGGTTGAGGAATGACAAACTCGAAAAATGAGCCGAGACGAGTTCACGGATGTCCTGCTTTTTTTCAGAATAGTCCGAAGCAGGTCCTGTCGTCACAAGAGTGGTGGGATTGTCTGATAATTCCGGGAAGAGATAGACAAATTGTTTTATTGCAAATACCGACGATTCACTGCCGTCGTATGCAAGGATATTTGATTCTGGAAATTTATATGATTCGGGCACCACTACAACGGGACATTCGGCTGTGTGCAGCGCATCTTTCAGGTATTCGGAATGCTGTGGGCCTACGTTCTGGTAGAAAGTTTCACTTCCAAGAATTAAAAGATCTGAGAACCTGGTTTCCCTGCGGAGTTCCGGTAAAGCTAGATTGTAAAAGGCCCTGGAAACCGAGTGCCTCATACCATTATCGGAGCAAAATTTTTCGAACCGTTTTATGTTGTTTTCTACTACATCGGCGCTTTCGCCTTCCATATAAGGAACAAAGGCCATTCCCGTCATAGCATCTGCATACGACCAGAGGCCGCTTAAAGCGACCTGGGGAAGGAAGAGGCCGTTAACGGTGACTTTTTCATTTTGATTCAGCCGCTTTGCAAATTGCATGGCTCCTTCTGAGTATTGATTACCATCGAAGGCAACGAGTATTTTCCTCATAAAGAATTTTTTTACAAATAGAAACGAAACGGCTGAGGATGAAGATGATGAAGATCACATCTTTCCTGATAATTGTCATGTCCTGAAAATCTTTATGCAGATAGTTTTGACCTTCAAATTGGACAGCTATGACACTCGCAATCGACGACTCAAAAACCACCCGCGACCTGCAGGAGAGGTTTTCACTTGATTATCCGCTACTCAAACTCCAATTTTGTAAAGTGACGCATGGATGGCAGGAAACGTTACCTGAAAAAGAGATCATACAGGAAGACATTCTTCTGGAAGAGATCAGGAAAAACCATCAGCAGGGCACAATCGAAATGAAGGCCTGGCGAAAGATTGGTGAAATTGAGAGAGAGTTTCAAATGAGATTCGGCCTGAACGTGCAAATTTGCTATAGGTCCGGTGGCCAATGGATACAAACGGGCGTTTCTGACAGTAAAACGATCAAGTCGCTGATGCAAAAATCATCTTCCGAATTAAACAGGGTGTTGCTTTAAATAGAACGCAAGTTCGAAAAAACGGGAAACTCGTTTTTTGTCAGGGCTCTTTTGACTTTAAACTCCCTAATGTCGTCGAGGCGAAAGTAATAACGGCCCGGCGATCGGTTAAGTCAAAGCCCCGCCTGCACCGCGGGGTTTTTATTGATATTAATCCGGCGGAGAAAACTTCGAAGTCTGATTAAACGCTACCCGGCGAAACTTTTAGTGGGTAGCAGGCGGCGCTTTATTGATGCTATGAGCGCCAAAATCATATTGGCTCGAAGTTGCTTTTATGGTAAAGAACAGAATGGCGGCAACGATCAGGATGCCGATCAACAATAAAACGGTTTTCATCTTAGGAGTTTACTTGAAGTTATTTGATTTTCGAACACTTATGGGTTGTTCCGATAAATCTTGACTTTATTCAAGTTGATGCGGGTCAATCAGGGGATGAAACGGCCATGGACAAACGTAGTTGTTAATGTAAATATGGAGTTGATGGCCCATTTTAACACGGATGTCCATTTTTCTGCAGCACGAATTGAAAAAGTTCGTGGCCCATTTAAACAACCCTCACACCTTATCTATCGCCTTCCTGGCGCCGCCGAGTTTTTTGAAATCGCTGGGAGTGAGGCCTGTTACTTTTTTGAATTGAGAGGAGAGATGCGCAACGCTGCTGTAACCAAGCTTGTAAGAAATTTCACTTGTATTCATCTCGCCATACACCAGTAGCTCCTTTGCTTTCTCAATTTTTTGAAGAATAAAAAACTGCTCGAGTGTAACTCCTTCCACCTCGGAAAAAAGCTTCGATATATAACTGTATTCTTTGTTCAACGCTTTCGATAAATATTTACTCAGGCTGAAATGTTCTTCGATATGGTCGGACTGAACCTCCTGGATCAGCAACGTTTTTATCTTTTCAATCTGCTTCTGCTTCTGATCATCCAACAGTTCAAATCCTAAATCGTTGAGCCTTTCGCCGAGTTGAGCCAGCTCGCGTGAAGATGGTTTTTTATCAAGTTCCACTTCTCCCAATGAAACATTAACAGGATGCAGTTTCAGCTTTTCAAGCTCTGACTTCACTGCCATAATACAGCGGTTGCAGACCATGTTCTTGATATAAATTTTCATGAATTACAAACAAAGTAGCAAAGAATTGCTTTTTTCCCTAAATTCAAAATATAAACTACCTGTTATGCGCAGAAAAATGCTAATCCTATCTTCAGTTATCACCGTTGTCGCCTTTCTTTCATTGAGTTTTGTGGAGGAACCGAAGTTTAAAAACCTTAAGGTGCTAGATAAAAACATCAGCAAGGAGGACCTGGAGATCACTATGAAACAGTTCAAAACGGCCCTCGGCGTAAAATGTAATTTCTGTCACGCCCAAAGCAAAACCCAACCTGATAAACTCGACTTCGCGAGCGATGAAAACAAACACAAGAACATCGCCCGGGGCATGATGAAGATGACCATGCGCATTAACAAAAAATATTTCAGGGAGCACAAAAACGCTATTACCTGCTATTCCTGTCACAACGGAAACAAGGAACCCAAAGATCCACCAGTGGAAACTCTCGAAGAGTAATGACTGCTATTTACCCTGTCTCTTCACCATCTCGTTGATCCAGATGGGAGCGAAGGGAGAGGTGCATCCTTTAGACACCGGGTAGTCGCGGTAAACACCTAGTTTTTCACCTATCGAAATGGCCCGCTTGCGGAGTGCAGGAAAATGAATTCCGATTTGCGCCAATGCTGAGTTCATGGTCCACTGCACCTCGGGCGGCGCTTTCGGCATTTCGGATTCGATCCGTTCGAGCAGGGCCTCGAGATCGAGGCCGTCAGGTTCTCTCGCTATGCGTCCACTTGTCAGGCTCCAGCCTGCCCGGGCCGTCCACCGTTCTTTAGAAGTCATCCATTTTTTTCTCAGGCTTTCTTTATCCGGATGCTCCTTCACAATGTAGTTGTTCAGCCAATCCGCCAGGTGAGTGGATTTGACAGACTTCACCATCTGTTCAAGTTCATCGGCTGATACTGATTTCGGAGTCATGATCAGCAGCGACAGCATCATCGCATCGAAATTGCCTGTTTTCCATAGCGACCCCGCCAATGCGTTGTCTGTTTTGATTTCTTTCGCGATAACGCGTATGTCGCCCATTTTTACACCGAACTGGTTGTCGTCGGCGCCGGCTTTTTTATTTTGAATACGCATCTTCTCGCTGCCGAGTTTCTTAAGTTTTGCAAGTGTTTCTTCGAGAGTCATGAAAAATCATTTATCAGTGACGTAAATTAACGCATCACGTTGGTTTTTTAAAAATGCTACTTTTATTAATGGTGGTGTTTCGTTTTGAATTTGCTTCTCAGCCGATCCCTCGCTTCGCTCGGGATGACAGCTGGGTTCGCAGATGACAGTAATCATTTTCATTGTCATCCCGAATATTTTCATTGTCATCCCGAACCCGCCGCAGGCGGTGTGAGGGATCAGCAGACAAGCGAATTCAAAAATTAAAAAATTGAAATACCACCTCTTTATCAGTTATACGATACAACAATAATGCTGGAGATTCTTAAACCATTTTTTCATGTACTTACAGGCAGAAAGTTTGTCGTTTCGAGATGGGGATTATTAAAAACACTACTCAAACTCGCGTTTTTAAAAAGATTATTCCCAGGGAAAACAGATGTTGTTGTAAAGTTTGGGCCATTTACAATCAACGCACCCGACTATCATATGTTAAGTATTTTACTGAAGGAAAAGTTCGTGTACAATGAATATTTATTCGAAACCTCCAGCGACGCTCCAATAATTATAGATGGCGGAGCGAACATTGGTATATCAGTTTTGTATTTCAAAAGTTTATACCCAAACTCCATCATTCATTGCTTTGAGCCATATTCAAAAGCGTACGGTTTTCTCGAACGGAACATCAAACAAAATAACCTGGCCAATATTCACTTAAATAAACTCGCCCTGTCAGGCACACAACAAACGACCCAATTATTTATTCCCGACACCAACGGTACTATCAACGCCACGATAAATTCTTCATTGGCATCGGAAAAATCCGAACCTGTGGAAACTGCGGCTTTGTCGTCTTACATTGCCAGCTTCCCAAACATTGACCTGGTAAAACTGGATATCGAAGCCGCCGAAGTAGCAGTAGTCAACGAACTTCACAAGAGCAACGCCTTTAAGAACAATAAAATAAAAAACCTGGTAGTTGAATTTCACGCCTCGACAATGAGTGATCCAGGTGCGCTTGAGCAGTTCGTCAGCCTCCTAAATTCACATTCTTATTCGGTGAGCTACAAAGTATTAAACCCTCGCAGCGAAAAAAGCGATTACCTGGTCGTTGCCGCCTTATAAATCATTAAATTTGGTGAGGTAACAAAAACTATTTACAACACGACTGGTTATGAACTTAATAATTTCACACTTCACATTCAAAAAGGCGATAACTGTTTTCACCACCATTTTATTTTTCGGAATCGCATCAACCGCCCAGCAATCCACTCAAACATTTCAATGGCCGCAGGGAAAGAAGGCCGCAATAAGCCTCACCTTCGACGATGCCCGTCTTAGCCAGGTGGATCACGGCATTCCTGTGCTCGACAAATACGGCGTCAAAGCTACTTTTTATCTCAATCCTGGTGCAATGCGGGAACGAAAGGAAGGATGGCAGAAGGCAGTTAAAAGCGGTCATGAAATAGGCAACCACTCCAATACTCATCCCTGCACAGGTAATTTCGACTGGTCGCGCGACAATGCGCTTGAAAACCACACCCTGCAAAGCATCGGGTTGGATATCGACTCGTGCAGCCTCGCAATAAAAAATGACCTGGGCGTTCAACCGGTTTCATTTGCTTTTCCGTGCGGGCAAAAATTTATTGGCAGGGGCGCGAACGCTGCAAGCTATGTTCCCCTGATATCTGAAAAATTTGAATCTGGTCGCGGGTGGCTCGATGAAGGCGCAAATGATCCTGCTTTTTGCGACATGGCGCAGCTCACCGGAGTGGAACTCGACGGTAAAACTTTTGAGCAGGTGAAGCAGTTGATTGAAACTGCAAAGAGCAAGGGACAGTGGCTGATTCTTGCTGGTCATGAAATGAACAATGGTGGTACCCAAACTTCACTACTTGCCACCATCGAAGCTATATGTAAATACGCTGCAGATCCGGCGAATGGTGTGTGGGTTGGCACCGTTCACGAAGTGGCCTCTTATATTAATCAAAACAGGGAGCCGTTTAAATAACGATGCAACTCAGGAAATAAATAAGATCACATTCAACTTTTCGTCATTTGTTTTTCAGTAGTAAACACTAAAACTTCACTAAGTACTTTACCCTACTGACGCAACAAAGTTGTTTAATTGCGTAATCACACTTCATGAGCGGGAAATAAATGTTGTTAATGCCCGTTAACATCGTCGCCGGAAATTCCGGCTGTTTTAAAATCCAATATCATGAAGTACCTGTGTGGAAACGCTCAAGCTTTCTATCGCTATTTTTTTCATTTTTTATTTGTTTCTTCTTTCACCCTGAGTTTTTTTATTTCAAACGCTCAGCATGCCTCTAAAGCCACGCTCGATCTTCCAGGTCCCGGCGATGTGTCTGACGGGCTTGTTCTGTGGCTCGATGCGTCTGACGTAAATGCGGATGGTACTGCACCTGAAGACAACGCTGGCGTATCAACCTGGAAGGATAAATCGTCGAAGGGCAACAATGCAACAGTTCCTTTTGGACAGAATCCTGCGCTGTTTGTTTCGAACCAAATCAATGGGAAACCGGTATTACGCTTCACCAGGTTGGCTGACGCGCTTGGTTCGGTCTATATCACTAATGTTGATATCAGGCCGATATCGATGTTCGACGTAACTATTTTCACTGTTTACAAACAAGGGACTTTAAGCCCGGGCGGTCACCAGGCTCCCTGGGGCGCCGACAACCTTGATTGGGATCGCTTTTATATTTCTTCATTGAACGGTACAACAAATGGGGTTGCGCCTTTTGGACCTTTTCCTCCATACAACACCCCTGTTGTGGGTGGCGCTGTAGTTGGAAAAACAAGACTCCTGACAGCTGTATATGATGGAGAAATGAGCGGTGAAGATAATGTTGGTCCCGAAAACGGATCAGCAATTTACTTCAACGGAAAACTCATTACCACTTTTACAGACAAAACGCACATCAACGATGAAAAACCCAACTTTTATGTGGGATGGGATGGAGATAACAGTGCCTATAATGGAGACATCGCCGAGGTGATTGTTTTTGACAGGAAACTTAGTGAATGTGAAATCCTCCAGATCAATAAATATCTCGCTGATAAATACGGTGAAGATTTTGCCTCTGCGAAGGTAACAGCAAGCGCAGGTAATAATATTATTTGTCCGAACAGTTCGGTTACACTCACTGCTTCGGCTGGCCAGTCGTATAAGTGGTTGAAAGATGGTGTGGAGATTGCGGATGCAACGACTATTACTTATGCCGCGACAGAGGCCGGCAGCTACCAGGCTGTTGTAACAAACGAAAGCGGCTGCTCAGAAACTTCTGCGCCGATCGTACTTACAAAAAGCACGCTGTCTGCCGATATTTCCGCTGGCGGACCGCTTGAGTTTTGCTCAGGTCCTTCACTGGAACTTTCCGCGCCGGCCGGTTACGAATACGAATGGTTCGCAGATGGAAAACCATACTATGAGTATAGCCAAAAGATCAACGTTTATGGTTCCGGAGATTACACTGTAAAAGTTACTGACCCTGTATCAGGATGCTCGGTTACTACACCCGTTGAAAATGCTAAACATGTTGTGGTTCACGAAACTCCGAGCACTTATATAGACAAGGATGGTCCAACGACTTTCTGTGCCGGGGACAGTGTGGTTCTGAAAGCAACTCCGGGATTGACAGAATACAAATGGTATTACAACGACGAACTTATCCCGGGTATAACAGGAGACACCTACACGGCAAAAAAAGATGGAACATATGCGCTGGAAGTAAAGAGCGACAAAGGTTGTGTAAATACAGGCGTGGGTAATTCCGAATTTTCAAGAAGAGTTACGGTCCGTCCTTTACCTGAAGCTAAAATTGGAGTAGAAGGAACTACGGCAATTTGCCAGGAAGGACAGGTAACCCTTTATGCTCCTGCAGATATGAGCGCTTATAAGTGGTTTAAAAACAATGTATCGCTCGAACAGCACGATCAGCAATTAACAACTAATGCAGCGGGCTCTTATACTTTAGAGGTTACCGATGGTTATGGATGCAGCAATTCTACTTCTGCAGGAGATGCGGTAAACGTTTCTATCAAACCAAATATCCAGGTCTCTGTAAGTATCGGCAACGACCAGGTGTCATGTGCCGGTCAACTGACAACGCTTAAGGCAACAGCAGTGAATGGTGGTACCGCGCCAACCTTTGAATGGTTTATCAATGAAGTGCCTGTGCCTGGAAATAGCACTCCCACACTTTCAGTGAATACATTAAAACCAGGTGATGTGGTGAAAGTGAAAGTTATTTCGAACATCGAGGGCTGCGTAGTTAATTATGAAGCGGTATCTTCTTCAATTACGTTGAAGTTGAAATCGAACGAAGATTGTGACAATGACGGAGTCGCTAACGGAATCGAATGTCCTGCCGGTGTTAATTGCGGCGACAAGGACCAGGATGGCAAACCCGATTACCTCGACACAGACAGTGACAACGATGGAAGACTCGATGCTGAAGAAGGTACGGGCGATTGCAACAACAATGGCATACCGGATTACCTCGATGCTGAATCGTGCAATACTGCCATCATCATGCCTACTTTGTTCAGTCCGAATGGAGATGGTAAGAATGATGTGATCAGGCCGATCATTCCGGGAATAAAAACTTTCCAGTACCTGAAAATATTTAACCGCTGGGGGAACCTGGTATTCGAATCGAAAGATGCGAACAAGGGATGGGATGGCACCATCGGTGGCAGACCGCAACCACAGGATACTTATATCTGGATCAGTTCCGGAATAGATAAAGATGGAAAACAGGTTACGGTTAAAGGTCTGTTCACATTAATCAGGTAATTAAATACTAATCGTTAGACTCTTATTAATATCAATATGAAAAAGATTTTTATAATAGGGCTGGTGTTTGCAGGTTACACGGCAGGAGCCCAGGACATTCATTTCGCACAGGTGAAAAACATGCAGAAGTGGTACAACGCGGCAATGAAAAGTGAGAACGATGAAAGAAACATTGCGCTTGACTACAGGAACATAAGTTACAAAGGACTGATTGCTTTCAAAAGCATGGCCGCGATTGCTGACATTCCGCTGGTTGGAAAAGCGGCGCGTCAGTCAGACGATAAAAAAGGTTATCTCGGTGTGAGCGGAGGTTTTGCTGTGGATCAATCGAACCAGGGTATCCTCAGAAATACTACGGCACTTCTGGGTGTTTCCTATCATTTACCTGTTGATTTAGACAGAACAACTTTTATCAGCATGGGCGTTCAGGGGTCCGGTTTCCAGAGCAGGATCAATATGAATGGTGTTACCACTCCCGACCAGTTTGATAAATATGGAATGGTAAATTATACGCCCGATGATCCTTCACTCGCGGGCAAAGTAGATTTTTTCAGTCTCAATGCAGGCGTATCCGTATCACACGAAGACGAGAAGAAAGTTTGGTATGTGGGTGCGAGTGCGAGGCATGCCAACCGTCCACGCGCGAATCTTGAAGGGAACGCAGAATATCGTCTGCCCGTTACTGCGAGTTTCCAGGGAGGATACAAAAAAATATCGGGCAGCGATTCATATGGTGTAGATGTGTTTACCAACTTTAAGGCCAAAGCTTACGAACACCTGGCGACCGTGTATTACAACTATACTTTCGATCTTTCTGAATTTGATGGAGCATTTGGCGTGAGCTTTAGCTATCGTTACGACGATGCTGTGATCCCCGGTTTGCAATTACAGGTGAAGAAAACCGCTTTTTCGTTCAATTACGATATTGCTACCGGAAACAAAAATGCAAGCGTGAACAGAACCGGTTTCGAATTGGGTTTGAAGCAAATTTTTTAAGCGCCGCGTTTATTTGTTTAAATTTGGATGAACAAAACGACGCATCCATTTCATGGAATCACACATAGTTAAACTCCTCGACATTAAGCCGGTTACTCATGATGTGCTTGGACTAAAAGTTGAAAAGCCCGCGAATTACAGTTTTAACCCGGGACAGGCGACCGAAGTTGCAATCAACGACGGAGATTGGAAGAACGAAAGACGCCCTTTTACTTTTACCAATCTTCCGGATGATGATCATCTTGAATTCACGATAAAAACATATCCCGAACGCAGTGGCGTTACCAACCATCTGCGCGATTTGAAAAAGGGAGATGAATTAATTATTCACGACGTGTGGGGCGCGATCAGTTACAAGGGGAAAGGTTTGTTTATCGCTGGTGGCGCGGGTCTCACCCCGTTTCTTTCCATATTCCGGTATCTTAATTCAAAAAACGAAGTTTCGGGCAACAGGTTGCTGTTTGCTAACAAAATGAAGAAAGATATCATACTGGAAGCCGAGCTCAATAAAATACTGGAGGGACGTGTTACAAATGTGTTATCGGGCGAAAATATACCAGGTTATAAACACGGATTCATCACGGAAGAACTATTAAGAGAAGTGTCGATACAGCCTGGCGACAAAATTTACCTGTGCGGACCACCGCCAATGATGGACGCAGTGTTAAAAATTCTTGATAATCTTGGCCGATCAGGCGAATCAGTGGTCATGGAGATTTAATTTTGCAGTGTAAACTGTACAATTATGGAAATACGGTCAACCCTGCCGGCCGGAGAGAGTTTCATCGATCTTCTCCGTAAGCTGCAACAGGATGGCACGAATGCCTCAATGATCATCGACTACGATGGCCTTGTTCGTGCAGAAGGAATAGTAACAGAAGTTAATACAGAGGCTAAACGTCCCTACATCACACTGGCAAGCGGAGCAAAGATTGAAGTGACTTCCATCGCTGCTGTGAATGGTGTTTTCTTACCGGAATACAGCGAGTGCTGATTACAGCGATTTAAGGTATTCCGCAAGTTTGTTCTTCTCGTCTGAAGTAAGATTCAGCTTCATGTGTTTGTCGTAATGGTCGATCACATCGGCAATTGCAGGAAACCTGCCGTCATGATAAAAACCTCCTTTACTTCTTACGGAGAGACCCGCTAAAGGCGTAATCCGGTATTTTCCGGTAGGAGAGCGCTTTGCTTCAAAATCATCAATACCTATTTCTTCGGCGGTACTGAGTATGGTTGAAGCGTGCCTGTATCTTTCTTCCGAGTGACACGTTCCGCATTTCGCTTTGCCGTAGAATAACGATTTGCCTTTTGCAGCCGCGGTAAAATTGTAAGTTCCCGGCGCTGCACGCGGCACCCGCAGCGAATGCTGATACTCGCGCAATGCACGTAATTTCGAAGTGATTAAGTCCGGGTCATTCATCACATTGAAGAAACCGTTCTCAACAGCTATAGGGTATTTGACAGGATCATTCAATCGCGTATCCCTGAAGTTTCCTTTGCCGTGCATTTCAAGATTGGCAACAAACGCATTCCAATAGCTGATATCTCCCCAACCGGTATAAGTTGTGAGTGCAACATCTTTCAACCCAAACGCCGCAGGAATAAGGTTTGCAGCAACTTTTCCATCCGGTCGCAATGCTTTTCCATCCATAAACAGCACTGCAGCGAATTTCCCGGGACCCCATTCGCCCAACACCGTTCGCAAAGTGGGTTCGTCAACATGCAATAAGTCGGCAATCGGTTGAGCATTGTCGGTTAAAGAAATGATTGCTCCAACATCCAGGTCCCTGTTGGGCCAGCCATCCAGCCTGCGTCCTATGCCCGGCGCGAATGAATTATCAACAGTAGAATGACATACGGCGCATGTAATGCCGATGGTTTTCAATTGTTGGCCCTTCTCATCAAAATTCCCTTTTACGCCTATTACCGCATTCAGCTTCAGCAACGTGAGCGTTGTAGCGGGATCGTCGAGTTTGACGGCGCCTGATTTAATTCCCGCGGCGACTTCGGCAGGTATCGCTTCCGCATCTACTTTCAAACCCACTGCCAGCGCGGTTTGGGGACTCACGCCAGGCCCGAAGCCGCCATTGTTGGCCCCCGCGATGGCTTTGTCAATATGCAGCAGTCCACTCCAGAATTCTTCGTCGCCAAAAGTATCGAAGCGGAAAATTTGTTTCCCTTCTTTCGCAGGTTTGGAAAGAGGAGGCTCAGGAAAGTGAGGTAGATCTTTTATACACTGTGTCAATGCAAACAGCGACACCATCACCATTATCACAATGGCTTGCTTCCGGTATAACATACAGATGCCTTTTGTAAGTAAATAATATGGTATACCCGATAGAGTAGGTGAGCACCGGAAAGGTTACATGTATTTTACGAAATGTTTAACTCACAGATTTTCCAACGCCTGTAAAAGGTCGGCAACGATATCTTCAGCGGCTTCAAGCCCAACGCTCATCCTGATCAATCCGTCGGTAACACCCGATTTAAGACGATCTTCCCTGCTCATGCCGGAGTGTGACATAGACGCGGGATGCGATAGCAATGAATCAACTGTACCCAGCGATACTGCTTTTGTACACATTGCCAGGTTGTTAATAAATTTTTTGCCAGCCTCAATTCCGCCGGCCAGTTCAAAACTCAAAACAGCTCCTGCATGTCGCATCTGTTTTTTGGTGATATGATAATCAACGTGAGAGGATAATCCGTTGAAGTTGACTTTCGACACCGCTGGATGTTGCGATAAAAATTCAGCGACAACATTTGCATTGCTGCAATGTTTCTCCATGCGCAGCGAGAGTGTCTTGATTCCTGTGCTCAGCAGGAAAGCGTCGAAAGGACTGGCATTGCTGCCTAACAGCATATGAAATTTATTTGCCGTGGTCGACATGAAATTGATATCGCGGCCCACCAGCACACCACCGATGGCGGAGCCGTGCCCGTTTAGAAATTTTGTAGTGGAGTGAAATACAAAATCGACACCGTACCTGAATGGTTGCTGCAGGTAGGGCGTTGCGAAAGTGTTATCTACTGTAACGAGTATTTTATTCTTTTTTGCAAGTGCGGTTACTTTTTCGAGATCTATGCATCGCATTGTTGGATTTGCGGGAGTCTCAATATGAATGATTTTTATAGAAGGATTTTTTTTGATGATGGCTTCCAGCTCATCGTAGTTTGCGAGATCACCAATCAGGCTTTTGATGCCAAATCTCGGCAACACGTCATACAGAAATTCATGGGTGCCACCATAGAGGGAGAAATGGGAAAGAACAGCGTCGCCGGAAGATAAATTGGAAAGAAACATCGTAACCATCGCTGCCTGTCCGCTTGCATGGAGAAGGGCTTTCAGTTTCAGGTCTTCACCGTTTTCATCTTTCAGGCCGATGGCTTCGAGTGATGCGACCATCGCGGCGACAGACGCAGTTGTTGGATTTCCAAATCGGGAATAGATAAATCCTTTTTCTTTTCCGCCGAACCGGTTCATGCCCTGTTCGGCGCTATCGAACGTAAAAGTTGATGTGGCGTAGATGGGAACGAGATGAGCGTGTTCTGCATGTGTTGTATGGTCTGAATGAACAGTCTGTGAACTAATGCCGGGCGACGATGGTTCGATTTTCATGAGTTCAATTTGGCAAATATTACCAAATCTTTATTATACGCTAATAAAAAAGGCCGCGGAACCGCGGCCTTTAAAGGGCAAGATGAACATGCCTTCAAGGGCAAGAATGAACAAATAAAACTCAAATTAGCAACAAGATACCTGACAAATGATGTTTGTAATATCAAAGCTACAGTAGTTGGAAATATATTTTTTCAGTTGAGGGGATTTTAATAGTATTCTAATATTGAAAATTTTTCTAAAAAATTGACGCCACCATCAATTAGAATATCATTAAAAATCTTTCCTCTTCTATTCTTTCACTTAATCTCACAATACTTTTACACTGTAAAAAAGTGACCAGAGGCCTGATGGGAAAGCTAATCACACTACCAATGCAGTTTAACGATAAGGAGTACTACCTCCTTATCCAACCAAAAAAATCACCGGAGTGGACCGATTACAATGTTCTCGCGATAACAGAGGATTTGCAATCGAAAGTCTACGGCAGGTATATTTTTCGCGAAAAATTTAACTCGGTATATCTTATCAGTGGCGCAATTGAAGAAAACGGGCAGCCGGGCCTCAGCGAGCAAATCAACCTCACCTTACACCAGTATATTTCCTCGGAACGCAATTCTCAGAATAAATGAAAGCCGGTACCCGCAAGCGTAATATAAACCCGTATGTCATCACCATACCCAAGTGGTTCATCACACTATTTATAATTGTTGTGTTGGTGGCGTTGTGTATCGGGTTCTTTGATACCGTAATATTGAGATAGCGGCCAATTTTACAACCGGTCGCTGAGTTCATTCAATATTAATTTCCCGTTTTCAATATCTGCGGTTATCTTTTTTGTGTCAAAGTTTTTTTCATCTTTTATTACTTTGAGAAGATCATCGAGCCTCTTCACGAGGCTTGCAACGGATTTGTCTTT
>JAEUVS010000072.1 GCA_016786745.1 Chitinophagaceae bacterium
ATCTCTCTTATCCTGTCCACTTTTGCCATATACCATTCCCTGGTATAACTTCTGTTCATCAACTGCAACACCCTGTTCGAGCCGCTCTGCACCGGTAGGTGAATATAGTTACAGATATTGTCGTATTTGGCGATCGTAAACAGCACGTCGTCCGTGATATCTTTCGGATGTGAAGTTGAAAACCGCACTCTCAGCGAAGGATCGATATGCGCCACCATCTCGAGCAACGCCGCAAATGTCACCGGCTTACCCCACCCGTGATTTTCGTTTTCTGAAGGGGTCCAGTAATAGCTGTCTACGTTTTGCCCAAGCAGTGTAATCTCTTTATAACCCATTTCAAAAAGCGACTCTGCTTCTTTCACAATCGAATGTGGGTCCCTGCTGCGTTCGCGTCCGCGGGTAAAAGGCACCACACAAAACGAACACATGTTGTTACACCCGCGCATAATGCTCACGAACGATGTAACCCCATTTGAATCCAGCTTAACAGGGGAGATGTCGGCGTAAGTTTCTTCGCGGCTTAGTAACACATTCACCGCCTTTGATCCGCCATCCGCATCATTAATTAATGCAGGCAGCGACCTGTATGCGTCGGGACCTACTACCAGGTCGACGAGTTTTTCTTCTTCCAGTAATTTCGACTTAAGTCTTTCCGCCATACAGCCTAACACACCTATCAGTGCGGCCGGTTTCTCTTTTTTAACTGTGCGGAAGTCGTGGAGTCTTTTTCTTACGGTTTGCTCTGCTTTTTCCCTGATCGAGCACGTATTCAGAAATATCAGGTCAGCCTCGCGATAATCTTTTGTCGGCCCAAACCCACTGTCGTTAAGGATCGACGCCACCACCTCGCTGTCCGCAAAGTTCATCGCACATCCATAACTCTCTATATAAAATTTCCTATCGTTCTGATACTGCATTCACCTCATTTGAGGGTGCAAAATTAAGGAATAAAGGGCAGATTGGCAGGGGGGATGGTAATATTGGCAGGATTTAATATGTGTTTTTATTTGAATATAACAGTGCCTGCGGCCCTCAACAGCTCGATCTCCATTTGTTTCAGGGCCTGGTGGGTTTCAATGGCGATTTTGTAGTCGATCGGGGAATCGGGTTTGTTTAAGTCCTTCTGATTCTCTTCGATCATTTTTTTGATTTTCCTGATTTTAAGATAGATAGATGTTGATTCGATTTCTTTCTGATAGTTGTCTTCTTTGGAGGGAACAATGATTTCGTAGGTTTCTTTCCAGCGATGACTTAACTCATAAGGAAAATCGAGCAGTGATACTACAGCTAAACTTAATTGCCGGTGTTCGCTGTATAAAAAATTCTTTTCTGTCGGTTCAAAGCCTTTTTTATACCACTCCTTATATACTTCAACAAGCGATGACAGTGTTCCATCTTCAATAAATTGCTGGTCGATAAATTCTTCAAGAATATAATCGGCCACTCTCTGGTTTTCATTCCAGTCTTTCAGTCCGAATTCTATCAGGCATCTTACTATCGCGCGCTCATGCAGTTCATCGGTTTTTAAAAGCGTGAGCACATCATCGTCAGCAGCAGGAGTTTCAAGTTGCGGATCGGGTGAAGGAGGAGTGAAGTCGAACCCCTTTCCGCTTTCCTGTTTCGAAATTTTTTCCCTGACGAATTTATTCACCAGGTTGATGAACCCGCCCTCATCGATTTTTAAAATTTCGGATGTCTGCCGGATGTAGTCCTGCCTTCTCGAAAAATCTTCCGGCTTGTTAATTTTTGCGATCGTCTCCGCAATAGTATTTACAGCTGCGGCTTTTTTCGCGCTATCATTACCCGACTCCTGCAGCAGCACTTCCAGTTGAAAGAGAACAAAATCTTTTTTGTGTTTATCAACGAATTCGCGGAAGCGTGTTGGTCCCACTTTGTTTACATAACTATCAGGATCCTCTTTATCCGGGAACAATACAAGCTGAACATTTAAACTTTCCTCCAAAGCAAGATCAAGACCACGCATAGCTGCTTTTACGCCTGCGGCATCTCCGTCGTAGAGTATTGTAAGATTGTTCGTGTATTTTTTAATCAGCCGGAGTTGGTCTGGCGTAAGTGAAGTGCCGCCCGACGCCACCACGTTTTCAATGCCTGCCTGGTGAAGTGAAATTACATCGGTGTAACCTTCTACGAGTAAACATTCATCGTTTTTATCAATCGCCTGCCGTGCAAAATAGGATCCGTAAAGAATTTTACTCTTTACATAAATTTCATTCTCCGGCGTATTGATATATTTCGGCGCCTTATCATTTTTCCCGATGATCCGGGCGCCAAAGCCGAGTATTTTTCCCGATTGATTATGAATGGGGAAAATAATTCTTCCGCGGTAGTTGTCTACCGGTCGTTCATCGCGTAAAACTGTAAGACCTGTTTTTACAAGGAGTTCAAGATTGTATTGCGATTGAATAGCTTCTTTCGAAAATGCATCCCGCTCCTGCAGGCAATAGCCGAGCTGGAATTTTTCAATTATTTCTTCCCTGAACCCTCTTTCTTTCAAATAACTCAGGCCGATATCGCGTCCTTCATCACTATTGAACAGGCGCTCTGAAAAATATTTCCGGGCGAATGAGTTGATGATATAGAGACTGTCGGCCGTTAACTGCTGTGCCTTCACTTCGGGACTTACCTCTGTTTCTTCTATCTGAACATTGTATTTCTCAGCCAGCCACCTTAGCGCTTCAACATAAGAGTACTTTTCATGCTCCATGAGAAAGCTGATGCTGTTACCGCTTTTACCGCATCCAAAGCACTTATAAATCTCTTTTGTTGGTGATACGGTGAAAGATGGGGTTTTTTCGTTGTGAAAAGGACATAACCCGAGATAGTTAACTCCCCGTTTTTTCAATCGTACAAATCCGCCGACAATTTCCACGATGTCGATCCTCGACAATATCTGCTGTATGGTTTGCTGGCTGATCACTGGTTATAAATGGAGCGTAAAGATACGGTTTGCGGGGCCGCCCCGGGTAGTTTCAAAAAGATGTGGACGCGCTTTTAGTTATGGGATTTAGTCACTATTTTACCGGCCAATATCCAAAATCCAATAGTGGCCTATGAAAACAATGCTACGCGTTTTTTTCCTGACACTTCTCTGTGCTCCCCGGTTCATGCAGGCGCAATGCCCGGTTGTTAATTTCGGGCCCGACACGGTAATCTGTGTAGGTACTTCCATTACGCTCGATGCAGGCAACCCCGGAGCTACGTATCTCTGGAACGACGGAACAACAACCCAACAACTCGAAACATTTTTTGAAGGTGAATATGCTGTTGAGGTAACTCTCAACGGATGTACTGTTAGTGACACTATTTATGTTGCACAGGGTCCTGTAATACAGGCGGGCTTCAGTTATTTCCAAACGGGTTCGTGTTCGCCGTTCATTACTGAGTTCACCGAATTTTCGCAGGCCTGCAGCGCGGGAATTATCGAGTGGGCGTGGAATTTTGGAGATGGTTCAACCTCAACAGAACGAAACCCTGTTCATACCTATGCGTTGCCTGGTGATTATGATGTGAGCCTCACCGTTCGCAGCAGCAAAGGTGCAAGCTATACGGCGCAGGAAACGATCAGCATACTGGGTGCAGTTACTCCCGTAGTTAACCTGGGTAGTGATATTAATTTATGTTTTGGCAACGAACTTATTTTGAATGCAGCAAATCCCGGCGCAACATACAGTTGGAGTACCGGCGAAACTTCGCAGACAATTTCAGTTTTTGATGGTGGTGCATTTGATGTAACCGTTACAAAAGATGGATGCAGCACATCAGATACAATAAATGTTGTTTCGGTGCCTTCACTATGGTCGGATTTTACTTTCGAAAAAATCTCGGGATGTATTCCTGTGAAATATAAATTCACTGATAATTCTACAGCTTGTGAATCAACTATAACAGGATGGTTCTGGGAATTCGGTGATGGCGCTACTTCTACAGAGCAAAATCCCGAACATGAATTTGCTACAGAGGCGCAGTTTAATGTGAGGTTGACAGTGACTGATAATAACGGAAATTCAATCAGGCGGGGAAAGAGAATCACAGTAACCGCTTCTACACTTTCCATCAACTTAGGAAACGACACAACGATCTGTTTTGGTTCGCCTCTCGGCCTGGATGCAGGCGTTGCAGGCGCCACATATACATGGAGCACAGGTGAAACATCTCAGCAAATAACCGTACTCGACGATGGCGATTATTCGGTTACGGTTGTTTCGTCAGGTTGCATTGCAAAAGATACAATACGCGTGAACACTTCTGCTTCTGTGGCCAATAAATGGTCGTATGCAAAAGGTGCAGCGTGTTTGCCTGTGCAGGTGACTTTCACCGACAGCAGTGAAGCTTTTTGTGGCCAGGGCATCCAGTCGTGGCATTGGGAGTTTGGAGATGGCGCAACATCGGATGAACAAAACCCTGTGCATTATTTTTCGACAGTGGATTCGTTTTTAGTACGACTTACGGTTACCACTACATCAGGCGCTTCAACAACCACTACTAAAAAAATAGGTACATCAAATACACCTCACGAAGTAAATATTCCTGCGGACCTGAAAGTATGTACCGGGGAAACGCTGCTCGTTGATGCGGGCGTTGACAATGCGGAATATACATGGTCGCCGGCGTTTGGCGTTACCGACGTGCATGCGAAAGTGGCTTCAATAAAACCGATGATTAATTCGTGGTACTATGTTGAAGTGAAGAAATGCCTTGTGAGTGTTGTTGACAGTGTTTACATCGTGGTCGACAGCATTGATAAGCCGATGGTAGGTCAAACCGGCAACAGTCTTTTTGCCGAGAATGCGCATGGTTACGAATGGTACAGGGACGGGGTGAAGATTGACCATGAAGTGGGTAAAACACTCAGGGTAGACAGGCAGGGATATTATTCGGTGAAGGTGTTTAACAAGTCGGGATGCGCACGTATGTCGGATCCGAAGTTCTTTATGCCTTTTTCAGGAAAGGAGAAGATTGCCGAGATGATCAGGATAAAGTGCAGTCCGAACCCGGCGCGCGGCAGGGTTCAGGTGTTGCTTTCGGAAATTCCGGATCAGCCTGCGAAGCTGGTGGTTTATGACCGTTTCGGAAGGGCCATGCTTACGAAGTTGATAAATGGACATGTAACTCCGGTTGATCTTACTCGTGCGTCGAAGGGCTTGTACTATGTAGAGGTGAATATTAATGGCAAGAGGAGGGCGATTCCGCTTGTGTTGCAATAAAAATAGGTGTGCGAAAATATACCGGGCGGTACCTCTGGCACAATTGGGAAACTTTTTTTAAATTAGGTAACCGATCCTAAACCCGTGGGAATTTTATATTATTTGTTAATCTAAAATTTTACTCCCATGGTCACTACTACCGAAGTTGGACAGCTCGCCGGAGAATGCACCTCATGGATTGAAACTCTCAAATCCTTCAAACAGCAATTCACCAATCACAAAAGCCTTCTGCAACAGCATTCGGCAGAGCAAACCAACCACGACGTACTCCTTGAAGTTGAACACCTCCACAACCAGTTCCACATTCAACTAATCAACATTCACGATCTCAAGCAGGCAGTAAAACGACACATGCAGGAAATATCCTACGAGCGTGCAAGAAACAACGGCGTTATGTCCGACGATGTTCTTGCCAGGCATGAACACCTCTACGACGAATTTCAGCGGCTAGAAGCCACATTAAATATCATCTCACGCGAGTTCGACAGGTTTGTAAAGTACATCGGCGCCAGGTAATGGCCCAATCGTGAAGCGTGAGGCGTGAGGCGAAAAATAATTCACGCATCACGGATCGCGCATCACGAATAACCTAACCGCTATTTCAGCGACAGTATATAATCTGTCAGTTGCTTCGCATCCTTCTGGCTGAGCGAGGGATGCGCGGGCATCGACACTTCACCCCATACACCACTGCCACCGTTTATAATCTTATTTACGAGGTGCTCAACGTCTGCCTTTTTCTCTTTGGAATATTTGGCAGCGACTTCCTTATAACCGGGTCCGATGGATTTTTCATCCACCTTATGGCAGGCCTTGCAATCCAGCGTTTCAACGAGTCGCTTACCGGCGAGCACGTTTGTGTCACCCTGTTGGTGGCCAAATGCCGCTGAATCAACTGTAGAAGGCACGTTTGTGGCAGCCGCAGCAGGTGCGGGCAATTTGCTGATGTCTCCATCGTAGTAATCAATTCTTGAAATCGCGGCTTCAGGATTTTTTGTAAACCATCCGCTTCCATATTCAAGAACATAAAAGTGACCGTCGGGACCTTCTTCAATATCAATAGGCGCGCTGAATTTGGTTGATGGCATAAATGGCTCCATTTTATCAAAATCACCATTAGGTAATAGTGTCACTGCTTTGATCCAGCCGCGGATCCAATCATACATAAAAAACTTCTTGTCGTAGTATGCAGGCATTGCCTTCTTATCGCTTGCATGATAAACTGGTCCAGCCATCGCGTTACGGCCACCTGTGCCCACCTGCGGAAAATCGCGTGAGGGCGCATATGGATAAAACACGAGCGGCGGGGTAGCGGGTGGAAGGTTTTGAAGCCCTGTATTATTTCTTGAATTGTTAACCGGGTGTGCAGGATCATATGCTTCGCCTGATTCACCGGTGTTATAGTCATATTTCCTGTAAGCGTAGTTGTCGCCCACAAAGAACGGCCATCCGAAATAACCGGCCTTTCTTGCCTGGTTTACTTCATCGTAGCCACGTGGTCCGCGTGTTGCAGTGTCGCGAGCCGCATCGGGTCCAACTTCACCCCAATATAAAAACCCGGTTTCTGTATCAACAGAAATACGATAAGGGTTCCTGTTACCCATCACATATATTTCGGGTTTTGTTTTTTCTGTTCCTTTCGGAAAAAGGTTTC
The DNA here is from genome assembly GCA_016786745.1 of Chitinophagaceae bacterium. Lineage (GTDB taxonomy): Bacteria > Bacteroidota > Bacteroidia > Chitinophagales > Chitinophagaceae > Flavitalea. The sequence goes on from JAEUVS010000072.1 coordinate 6,880, forward strand.
CTTCCGGAATATTATATGTTCCGTCTTCGTTCACCTGTATGCGCAGAATTTTTCCGCGCAGGTCGTTGGTGTTGCCCGCCGATCTTGCGCCGTCGTACTGTGTGTGACCCGGACGATCATCGAGGGGCCCATAACCCTTGTGAACATATTTCTGCCCGGGTTCATCGAACGGTGTTGTGTTATCGCCCGTAGAGAGAAACAGCATGTGATCTTTGCCAAACGCTATTGAGCCCCCTGTATGGCAGCATATTTCGCGCTGCGAATAAAACTGGAGAATTATTTTCTCCGAGCCCATGTCGATTTTATCGTTTTTGAAAACGAAGCGCGACAACCTGTTCACAGAAGTATCGCTGGGGGCGTAGAAGATGTACACAAAATTATTTTTCGCGAAGTCCGGATCAATTTTTATTCCCATCACACCTTCTTCTGCGTTCACATCCTTCGCCACTTTTGTTTTGTAGTAGGCATCGAGGAAGCCCGCCTGCGAAATGGAGCTGTCGCTTTTTTTGTATAACAGTATTTCGCCGCGGCGCTGCGTAATGAGTATGTCGAGATTCGGAAGAATCGTCATTTCGGTGGGTTCGAAAAATACGCCCTGTTTCAGCACGGTTTTAGTGAAGCGCTGTTCTTCAGGTGTCTTTAACGTATGTGCCTTCGTGTAATCGAGCTCAAGGTTATCGCCGATAGCGTAAAGAATGCCTCCGAGCAGGTGCTTCAGGTAGTTTTCGTCCTGGTACGATTCTTCAACGTGGCCAAGTTCTGTATAAAACGCGCGGCCGCCGTCGTATTCATGGTACCATGCCATCGGGTGGTCATCGCCGTTAGCGCCACCCTTGTACGACTTCTCGTCTATTTTTATCAGTACGTGAACATCTTTGTTCAACTTTTTAAAATTGTACCATTCATCCTTTCGCTTCCACTGGTCGGGGAGATGTTTGGTGGAGATGTGGTTTTTGTCGACCACATTCAGAACGGCTTCCTGCTGTTCCGGGTGGCTGAGGAAATATCCGCCGACAAGGCGCCCGTACCAACCCCACTGGTATTCGGCGTCGGTTGCGGCATGAACGCCCACAAAACCACCGCCTGCCTGGATATAGCGTTCGAAGGCATTCTCCTGGTAGTGGTTGAGCAATGAATCTGAATTGTCTGTCGTGTTCAGGAACACTACAGCAGAATAATTTTTGAGGGAATCCTCATTAAACCAGGAGGCATCTTCGGTTGTATCGACCAGGAAGCTGTTTTCAGCTCCTAATTTGATGATGGCTTCTTTTCCCGCTGGTATGGAAGAATGGCGGAATCCGGTTGTTTTTGTAAATACGAGGATCCGGGGTTTTCCTTTTCTCTTATTGCCTCCGCAGGCTGTAAAGAGCACGGATACAGCGATTAGCGCAAGCAGTACGTTAATTGTTCTCATGGGGCACAAAATAAAGGAAAATTAAGGCCGATAACCTCATATTACCTGCTTTTTTCATTTTTTTTCGTAGTTTTGCCGCCCGTTTCATTAACCGTGTAAGCGGAATAATGATTACCCACAAGGCTCCAAAAGTGTCCGCCGGTGCGGAACGCCAGCAGGGTGTAAAAATTAATATTAAAGTAATGCCGAAAGTTAAGACCAACTCGAGCGCGAAGAAAAGATTCAAAGTAACCGGCTCGGGTAAAATCACTCACCAGAAGTCTTTTAAACGCCACATTCTTACTAAAAAGTCTAAAAAGCGCAAACGTGCGTTGCGAAAAGATGGTATCGTTCACAAATCGAACCTCGACTTTGTAAAACGCCTCCTCAGGCTCAAATAAGTTTAAAAGATTAGTTACAACTATTAAAAAAATTATAATATGCCACGTTCAGTAAATGCTGTAGCATCAAGGGCAAGAAGGAAGCGTATACTCAAAGCCGCAAAAGGTTTTTATGGTAAGCGCAAAAATGTTTACACCGTCGCGAAAAACGTGATGGAAAAAGGTCTTACATACAAGTATGTGGGACGCAAGCTCAAAAAGAGAGAATACCGTACCCTGTGGATCGCGCGTATCAATGCGGCGGTTCGCCAGGAGGGATTGACTTATTCACAGTTCATCCATCTGCTCAACGAAAAAGGAATCGGCCTCGACCGTAAAGTTCTTGCCGACCTCGCGATGAACGAACCTGAGTCGTTCAGCAAACTCATAGCATCAGTAAAGTAACTTCATTACATTCTACACAACCGGGTGCGCTTACATACGTACCCGGTTTTTTATTTGTTGAATTGAGCAAACAATTACTTTTGCTCCCAGCGTTGTGAAACCAAACACAACTCCCGTGTTAGCCCATGGCAACCAACAGTCCTAACGAGTTCATGAATAATTCGTACACCGACCTGGTGAAACAAACCTTCAATTATCCCCAGGAAGACTTTGAAACCGTTGACGGAAACCTGTATTTTAATGGCCTTGACCTGAAGGCGCTCATTGATAAGTACGGTACTCCGCTCAAGCTTACCTATCTGCCCAAAATAGGTATGCAGATAAAAAAAGCGAAAAAGATGTTTGCCAACGCAATCAAGAAACACCGGTACGAAGGAAGCTACAACTACTCCTACTGTACAAAAAGTTCTCACTTTTCATTTGTGATAGAAGAGGCGCTGAAGCACGACATACATCTTGAAACGTCTTACGCTTACGATATTGAAATTATCAAGAAGCTGTACGACAGGAGAAAAATCACCAAAGACATTTTTATCATCTGCAACGGGTATAAGCAGAAGTCGTACACCAGCCGCATCGCTCACCTGCTGAATACAGGGTTCAAAAATGTGATGCCTGTTCTTGACAACGCCGAAGAATTGCAGGCTTATAAAAAATCCGTGAAAGTGCCTTTTAAGCTCGGCATCCGCGTGGCCGCCGAAGAAGAGCCAACCTTTCCTTTTTACACCTCGAGGCTGGGTTTCCGCGCTCGGGACATACTCGAATTTTATGTAGATAAAATTGAAGGGAACGAAGACCGGTTCCAGCTGAAGATGCTTCACATCTTTTTAAACAAAGGCATTAAAGACGACATCTACTACTGGAGCGAACTGAACAAGATCATCAATCTATATTGCCAGCTCAAAAAGATTTGCCCTGAACTCGATTCGATCAATATCGGCGGAGGCTTTCCTATCAAGCACTCGCTTGGGTTCGAATACAATTACCAGTTCATGATCAATGAAATTGTTGGCAATATCAAAAAGGCCTGCAAAAAAAACCGCGTACCCATGCCCGATATATTTACCGAGTTTGGCAGCTACACTGTTGGTGAAAGCATGGCGCATATTTACAGCGTAATAGGAGTGAAGCGGCAAAACGATCGTGAGTGCTGGTATATGATTGATTCATCTTTTATCACAACGCTGCCGGATACATGGGGCATCGGGGAAAAATTCCTCCTTTTGCCTGTAAATAAATGGAACGATGAATACCAGCGTGTGGTGCTCGGCGGAATTACGTGCGACAGTCACGACTATTACGATTCAGAAGAGCACGTGAATGAAGTGTTTCTTCCCAAAATCACCAATGGAGAGCCGCTGTACGTTGGTTTTTTTCATACGGGTGCATACCAGGACCAGATCAGCGGATATGGGGGGATTAAGCATTGCCTCATTCCTTCGCCAAAGCATATTATCGTTGACCGCGACAAGAATGGGAAGTTAGTGGATTGGGTGTACGCGAAAGAGCAATCCGCGCAGAGTATGTTGAAGATCCTGGGATATATAAAATGACAAGCTGCGCTTGTCATCCCGAACCCGCGCGCAGCGCGGTGTGAGGGATCTCTCGGAAAAGCTTTTTTGCAGATCCCTCGCTGCGCTCGGGATGACGCTTTAGCGTCACTTCCCCTTCTTAATCCGATACTTCCTGTTGACCTTCGGAGAATTAAAATACTGGTTCAACTCCTCTTCCGTCATATTATTAGTAATCTCAATCGGGATATCTATCAGTTGAATTTGAATCTGCTTCAATTCTTCCTTTAACCTGTTTGTTTTATTATTAATCTGGTTATCACGTTCGCCAACCAGGCTGTTATCGCGAAGCATATACTCCAATCTCTTGATAGAGGAACGAATCAAAGAAGCCTGGTTCTGGTCGAAAGTTTTTGGAGGGGCCACCGCTTCTTTCACAGGCACCAGCGATACCCCAACACTGGGCAGCACACGTCCCGTTTTAGCGGTGTTTTCATTGGTTGATGAGTTGAGAATACTTCCTGTAAGCGCGGTGGCAGAGCCGGTAATATCGAAGGTGGTGCGTGTGGTCTTCACCTTTTTTACATTTTTGTCGAGCTGCAGGAAAGTATATTTCAATTGCAGGATGTAAGTGCTCACGGCTTTTGTGATCTTGTTGTATTCTTCAAGCGCAAGCGGATAATTCATCGCGTCGCGCACAACAATGCGAACAACAGCGGTATCTTTCAGCATGAACCTTGTGGCGCCCACGAAGCTCAGGTTAACAACCCTTACTTTCGCCGAATCAGACTCTCTCACAAAATCAAATCCCGGCGACCATGTAAAATCCTGGTTACATTCGCGGATCACTGAATAGTTGATAAGAGGCATGTTGGCAAAGAAGGTAATATTTTCGATAGGGAAGCTCCCATTTTCACACTGCACTTTAAAGTTCACCGTTTCTCCTTCTTCAACAAAAAGGGTTCCACTCACGGAGGGCTTTACCCTCGAAGGAATAATGTCGGTGTTGTAGAATAATATTGTTAGCGACGTATCAATTTTTTCTTTCGGATCGGTGAGGCTCTGTACACCCACGCGTACTTTATATTCATTGTCGTACTTAAGCTTGCCGGAAAGGAAGTACGACTTTTCCACTTTCACGGTGAGTAGCCCGTTGTCTTTGTCGATCCTTACGCCTATAGGGGAGTTTCGTAAATACCAGTAATAGCCGGAGGGGTCACGGTTAATTTCCAGGGGATACTGCAATACGGAATCTTCGTGAAGGGTGAAGTAGGGATTCAGATTTTTTATTCGCAGAACGCTGTCGGCTGCGTTATGAAGAACATCAGGCGCCGTTATAGTATCGGCATGTTGCCTGGCAAGCGAATCTTGTCCATAACCGGTCACGGATGTCAGGGATAGGAAAAAAACCAGTAGTGAGCCAAAGAAACTGTTAAGTGTTCTTCTCATGAGTATTGGTTAAAAAAAATTGTTGCGCGAAGTTAACCCATATTAAGTAAATAAAAATCCCATAACGGCATAACCGTATGGGATGGTTGCATGCTGCTTTAACTTGAGAATTATTTAATTAGCTTATTGCTATTTGTTTAGGCTGCTGCTGAACTTCAGGCTTTTTCGGAAGCTCAATTTTTAAGATTCCGTTCTCATATTTTGCCTGGATGTTTGCGGCATCTACTTTCTCGTCGAGGCTGAAGCTTCTTTTGAAGCTGGTGTGATGAAATTCCCTGCGAATGGTTTTTTCATCTTCAGTTTTCTTCTCTTCGTTCTTTTCATAGCTCACGGTAAGAAGGTCCTGGTCGAGGTTCACCTTAAAGTCTTCTTTGTTTCTCCCAGGTGCGCTGATTTCGAGAATATACGCAGATGGAGTTTCATGAACATTCGCAGCAGGTGTACCTGTAACATCAGCCGATGGGTTTGCCCATACCGACGGCGAAAAGAAATCGCTGAAGAAGTTATCAAACTTCGCTACTGGCCTGTTGATGAATTTTAACTGTGTCATAATTATTAGTTTTTTTGATGTTTTTGAAATTCATATCCGAAAGATCAAAGGACATACCACTGCATTTTTTTCGGACATTATAGCATAATACTGGAAATTTGACTGACAAATTGCCGTTTTTGTTGAATGAGGCTGCAGAAGTTACTGGTAATTAACTCCTGTCTTTTACCTAACTTTGCGGTCTTAAGTAACAAATCAAAAATTTATCTGACTATATGTATCCTGCTGAACTAGTGATTCCAATGAAAGAGGAACTGACCGAGAATGGATTTACTGAATTGCTTACACCCGAAGATGTTGAAAACCAGCTGCAACAGAAAGGTACTACGCTTGTAATGATCAATTCCGTTTGCGGCTGCTCTGCCGGTAGCGCACGTCCGGGAGTGCTGATGGCTGTGGCTAACAGCGAAAAAAGACCCGACTATCTCACTACCAGCTTCGCCGGGTTTGATGTTGATGCGGTAAGAGAACTGAGAAGCAAGTTGCTTCCTTACCCGCCTTCTTCACCATCCATCGCCCTGTTCAGGGATGGTGAGCTGGTTCATTTTATCGAAAGACATATGATCGAAGGACGCTCTGCACAGATGATTGCACACAACCTGAAAGCAGCGTTCGACGCGTACTGCTCGTGATAAAACAACTCCAGATAATTCATGTATCCTAACCTTTATTACGTTTTCAGGGATCTTTTTGGTGTTGAGTGGCCCGCATTAAGATTTATTAATTCCTTTGGATTCTTTGTTGCCCTTGCATTCCTTGCGGCAGCATGGGCGCTTACACAAGAATTGCGTCGAAGGGAAAGAATGGGGTTAATGCAGTACACGGAAATGAAAATTACCGTGGGACGTCCTGCCACCGGCGGTGAAATGTTTTTGAATTTCATCTTCGGTTTTCTTCTCGGATACAAAGTTCTCGGGTTGTTTTTTGCCGGTAAAGAAGTGGCGGAAGATCCCCCGGCATTTATATTTTCTGCACAGGGAAGCCTCCCGGCCGGTTTAATACTCGGTGCAATTTTCGCCGCGGTAAAATGGTGGGAAAAGAACAAACAAAAACTCGCCAAACCGGAAGAACGTAATATCAGGATCTGGCCGCACGACAGGGTAGGTGATCTTGTTATTCTCGCAGCAGCATTCGGTTTCCTCGGCGCAAAGATTTTTCACAATCTTGAGAACTGGAACAAATTCTGGGAAAACCCAATCGAAGCATTACTTTCTTTCAGCGGCCTCACTTTTTACGGTGGACTAATCTGCGCTACGGCCGCCATTATCTGGTACTCCAAAAAACATAAGATTGCCGTAAGGCACCTGGCAGATAGTATTGCACCCGCACTGATGCTTGCATATGCCATCGGAAGAATCGGATGCCAGGTTGCCGGCGACGGCGACTGGGGAATTCTGAACAGCGCATACATCAGCACGCCAGAAGGAAAAGTAGTGGCGTCCGACACGGCTACATTCAATAAAGCGCTCGCGGCGAACAGTGCCATCTACATGGAGCAGTCGTCGTATACCAGTATCGACCAGGTGCAGCATAAAGAAGTAAAGGGACCCTCGTGGATACCGAGGTGGATGGTTGCTTTCAATTTTCCACGAAACGTAATCAACGAGGGAATACCGATAAAAGATTGCACAGGTCAGTATTGCCGGCAGTTGCCGATACCTGTATTTCCCACCCCTTTTTATGAAACCGTAATGTGTTTGTTGCTGACCGCACTGCTGTATTTTGTACGTAGCAGGATAACCGCGGCGGGCGCTGTGTTTGCGATATATCTTTTTCTGAATGGACTGGAAAGGTTCGTCATTGAAAAAATAAGGGTAAACACTGAGTATAACATCTTCGGACTTCATCCCACGCAGGCGGAACTTATTTCAACTTTCTTAATGCTTACCGGTATTGTGCTGTTTATATCCTCGATTCGCAGGAAAAAAGCCGCTGTAGCTTAAACTTTCGCACGTTTAGGAAATTTTAACACGTTTTGATGAAACTTTTTTCATCAAATGGAGTCTAATACTATAATAGAATAAGTTTTCTCATAAGCAGTTAGTTTTGGTACGGGTCCCATGTCTATGGGACCTTTTTTATTTTATCCCCTACCTTTAAAGAAAACTTTCGCATGCCCTCTTTTGATATTGTTAGCAAAGTTGAACCGCAGGCGCTGGATAATGCGGTGAATGTGGTGAGAAAAGAAATTACGAACCGGTTCGACTTCAAAAACAGCCATGTTGTAATAGACCTGGATAAAAAAGACTTCAAATTAAATATAGAAACCGACGATGACATGAAAATGGGTCAGATCGGCGACGTGCTTGTGAGCAGGGCCCACAAACAGGGCATTGCGCCGGAGGCGTTCGATTTTTCGAAGGAATCGTATCCCAGCGGCAAAATCGTAAAGAAACAGGTGTCGGTACGGAATGGCCTGAAGCAGGAAGATTCGAAAAAAATTGTAAAGCTCATCAAAGACAGCGGTATGAAGGTGCAGGCCCAGATTATGGACGACCTGGTGCGGGTTACGGGAAAGAAGATAGACGATCTGCAGGCGGTTATCAAGCTTTGCCAGGGGGCCAGCCTGGGTATACCGCTGCAGTTTATTAATATGAGAAACTGAGAAAAATCCTTTCTGAAAAATCTAAAAAATCCTTACCTTTGCCGTCCATTTTAAAGTATATGAAAAAGGACATACATCCTAAAGGTTACAGGCTGGTAGTTTTCAAGGACATGAGTAACGGTGAGTCATTCCTCAGCCGTTCAACCGCTGTTACCAGGGAAACCATCAAATGGGAAGACGGAAACGAATATCCGCTCGTGAAGCTTGAAATTTCCAATACCTCGCATCCTTTCTTCACTGGCCAGAAAATGCTGGTGGATACAGCGGGTCGTATTGACAAGTTCAAAAAACGTTACGAAAAGAAATAAGCCAACAGGGGCCTACAATATTATCCCTTCCAGCCAGGAAGGGATTTTTATTTCAGATAATCATTTTGAATGTAGTTTTAGTTCATGAACCAGGTTTTCCTGAACGACAAAGATGTCAACCAGAATTTATTTCCCCTCACGCTTACACGGTCGGCTGCGGATATCAGGATAGGAATTTTAACCATCCGCGAAAAATGGAACCATCTCCTTCGAAAACCTGTCGGTTTTATTACTGGTGAACAGTCGAGCGGGCAGGGAGAATCTACTTCAGTTTCTTCCAGTATTGTCCCATCGGCGGCGTTCGTTGCCTCATCCGATCATTCACTGGCGAAAAGCATTAAATATCCATGGGACATATTCCTCCTGAACGACTGGGCGCTGCGCGAAGACTTTAGTCTTATCACAAAGGGACGTAGTTCTGAACCGATCCCGGCATCGGTGGGTGTGATAAATCCGGCTGGAGTGTTTATTGAACCGGGGTCGAAGTTGTCGCACTGCATTATCAATGCCGAAACCGGGCCCGTTTATATTGGAAAAGATGCGGAGATAATGGAAGGTGCGACTTTGCGCGGACCTATTGCCATATGCAATAATGCGGTCGTAAAAATGGGCGCGAAGATCTACGGCGCCACTACAATCGGACCGTATAGTATTGTTGGCGGCGAAATCAAGAATTCGGTAATATTTGGGTATTCCAATAAATCGCATGATGGTTACCTGGGTGATAGCGTGATAGGCGAGTGGTGTAACCTTGGCGCCGGCACATCGAATTCGAACATGAAAAATAATGTGAGCGAAGTAAGGGTGTGGAATTATTTGCAGAAGGATGTAATTGGCACGGGAACTAAAAAGTGCGGACTGATTATGGGTGATTACTCACGTTCAGCTATCAATACTTCTTTCAACACCGGGACCGTGGTAGGCGTTTGTGCCAATGTTTTTGGCGAAGGATTGGTGTCGAAATTTGTGCCTTCTTTTTCCTGGGGAAAAAACGGCCTGCGATACGAGTTCAATAAAGCGGTAGATGATGTTTCAAAGTGGATGCAGTTGAAGGGACAAAGCCTGAACGAAGAACAAAAAACAAGATTGAAACTTATATTTGACGATACAAATTTTTGATATGCTTATGCGAAAACAAATAGCTGCTGCGAACTGGAAAATGAATGGGAACGCTCAACAGGCGGAAGCGCTTCTCAGAGATGTGATGCAGCAGAAAATAAAATTAAGTGATGATCAGGTGGTAATATTTGCTGTGCCCTTTCCATTTTTGGTGACCGCGAACCAGCAGTTGGGCAAGGAACATAATTACTTTATAGCAGCGCAGAATTGTTCGAGTCATGCGTCAGGAGCCTACACCGGTGAAGTGTCGGCGGAAATGCTCAAATCTATTCATATCAAATATTGCATCATTGGCCATAGCGAACGCCGGGAGTATTTTTCCGAAACAAATGCTCAGCTCGCGGAAAAGATAAACCTGTTGCTGAAAAACGAAATCACTCCCATCTTCTGTTGCGGCGAACCCCTGGACATCAGGGAAGCAAACGGCCAGGATAAACACGTGGAGGCACAGGTACAGGAGTCTTTGTTCCATCTTGCGGCCGATGATTTACTTAAAGTAGTAATCGCATACGAGCCCATCTGGGCCATCGGCACAGGAAAAACTGCTACTACCGCGCAGGCTCAGGAGATGCATGCGTTTATACGCTCCGTTATTGCAAAACGCTATGGAAAAGAAATTGCTTCTGAAGTATCGATACTGTATGGTGGCAGCGTGAAGGCGAATAATGCAGGAGAGATATTTGGCGCTCCTGATGTTGACGGCGGACTTGTTGGCGGCGCTTCGCTGGTAGCAAAAGATTTCATCCAGATTATCCAGTCGCTGAAAAATTAACGGATCAAATGTGAAAGTCAGCAAACGCCTTTGGTATTACATTGTTGTAATAGGCTTCCCGCTATTCTTTGTATTGCACGGCGTTAATGAACAATTCGGGTTAATCCGCGCACAGATAATCGCGCGCCTGTTACTAATTTATTTTTCGGTTGCGATTATTGTGGCCATCACTGCGAAGCTCATCATGAAATCGTATGAGCGTGCCACATTGCTCACCTTTTTTATTCTCTGTGCTTATTTCTTTTTTGGCGCAGTAAAAGATCTGCTAAAAAATTCTTTTTTCGACAGTGTCGGATCGTACAAATATTTTCTAACCGGAACAATCATTCTCATCCTCCTTGTTGTGTTCCTGGTTAAAAAAATAAAATCACCTCTTACCAGGGCAAACCGTTTTATAAGATTGTTGATAGTGTTATGTATTGGGCTCGAAGCGGGTTTGCTTTTCTACAACGTGCTGACAAAAAAATACCTGCAAAAAGATCCCGGTGATATCCATCATGAGCTCATCAAAAATATCAACGTTCCCGACACTGTGCAGAAGCCAACGATTGTATGGATCGTGATGGATGAATATTCAGGAAACACCGGCCTGTTGAAGAAATGGAACTTCGTTAATCCATTTGGCGCAACACTTCGCAAAAAAGGTTTTTTTGTTGCCGATACCGCATGGAGCCCATATAACTACACCCATTATTCCCTTGTTTCAACGCTCGACATGAGTTACCTGCGTGGCCTGGAAAATCATTCCGTGATAGGCTACCGGGATATCGTAAGGGGAAATCGGTCGCTCGAAGAAACCAACGTGGTGAAGTTATTGGAGTCGGCTGGTTATGATATTTATAATTATACCATCTATAATATCAAGAACCATCCCACAGCTGCGCATGAGTATTTTGTAAACGCCGATTTCAAGCTGGTAGACAACCAGACTTTACCCGGCAGGATAAAGCAGGATATCGGGTGGAATTTCCGGAATTTTTTTTCCCGAAACAGGAAAGCTGCGGATTCAGCGGACCTGGCCAAAAGCATTCTCGCCGAAGCGAAATACAGGCGTGACCTGGTTGATGAAAGTGCCGGTGTGGTGGCCCTGGCAGCGCAGAAGGGCAAGCCGGCTTTCCTGATGTTTCACTATATGATTACTCATGAACCATTCATTTACAGGCCGGATGGCTCGCTTGACCTTTCTTCGGGCTTTGGCATGTATCCCGACAGGTATGTGCCATCGATTGAACGGGCGAACGAGGCGCTTTCGGGTCTTATTGACTCAATACAAGCGGCCTATAAAGGAAAAAATCTTGTGATAATTCTCCAGGGTGACCATGGGTATAAATTTGATGAGTCGGACCCCTTGTTTGAACAAGAAGGATGTAGTATCTTTTACGCAGTTTACTGCTCGGATTTACAATATCCGGATTGGAAAAATCCGTTTAACGCCGCGAATGGCTTTCGCGTACTCTTCAATAAATACTTTCAGACCAATCTTCCCGTACTGGAAAATCGCTCCTTTAATCTTTTTTACCGCTAAACAACCTAATTGTGGAAACGTTAGAAGTAAACAGCTCGATTAACAAGCACGTGGTGTGGAAGGCTATTTCATTGTTCTTCCTTTTTGTGCTGAATGTTTTATTCGCGAGGTACTACGCCGCGGCAACTACCGGTTATGTGTTTTACATATTTACCGTAAATGCATTTATTATCCAGCTACTTGGCTTTAGTCTTGAATCAGGTGTTGGCTATTACACGGCAAGGAAATCAATGCGCGAAGGCAGGCTCATTAATTTTTCATTGATGTGGACGATGATCGTCACGCTGCTCACACTCGGTTTGTATTACCTGTACAACTATTACAATCCCGGTCAGCTTGAGTTTCCGGTGTTATACCCGATTTCGTTTGTAACAGGCAATATGATGATTGCATTCGGAAATGCGATTTATTTTTCGAAGTACAATTTCGTAATACCGAATGTTCTTTCACTCATCATCAATATCACCTTAATTATTTTTCTCATTGTTTCGAATGAGTATTCGAAAGTCGATATGCCGCTGAATTTTATCCCGGTGTATTTCTATTCGTTCCTCGTTCACGGATTGCTTTTGTTCCTCTCGCTGTTTGTAGTTTCGAAAGAAGAGAAGTTTTTGATGAACATTACTTCAAAGAATGTCGTAAAACTGTTCAGGTATTCTTCGTATGCGTTTCTCGCGAACATTTTGTTCCTCGGCTTAACGCGTATAGATTATTTCTTTATCAGGCATTATTGCAGCGCCGAAGACATGGGTAACTATATCCAGGTGTCGAAGATTGCGCAATTGTTTTTCATATTGCCCTCCATGATATCTACCGTACTGTTTCCATTTATTGCGGCCGGTTCGAAACCTGATATCAAGAGACAGGTGAACCATTTCTCGACGAAGCTGGTGATGCTTTACTCGGGTGTGTGCATTGCGCTGGCTGCTTCGGGATACTGGCTGTTTCCATGGATGTACGGTCCCAGTTTCGAAAAGATGTTTGTACCATTCCTGCTCATCATCCCGGGCATCCTGGCAATATCGGGCATGTATCCTTACACCGCATTTTTTGCCGGGGAAGACAGGATCAACGTCAATATCAAAGGATCGTTATTCGCCTTTGTATTTATTGTAATCGCAGATGCGGCGTTGATTCCGCGATATGGTATCAACGCGGCAGCCGCTATCAGCAGCGTTGGGTATTTTGTATATTATTGGTATGTTTATCTCGTCTTTAAAAAGGAGATGAACGTTGAAAAAAATACTGTGGCTCGCGAGCTGGTATCCGGACAGGCTTGAACCACTTTCAGGAGATTTTATTGAACGTCATGCGAGGTCCGCATCGCTGGTGAATGATATTACTGTCATTCATGTTGTGAAGGACCATCTCAATAAAACTCCTTCGCGTCAAAGCATTGACAGTATCGAATACCATCCTCATCTTACAGCTATAGTCGGATATTATAAAAGTACATCATGGTTAGGGCCGTTGTCCGGCCTACTTTCCACGGCCAGGTTTTTCATCCTTCAAAAAAAACTCATAGATCAGTTCATTCGGCAGAATGGAAAACCGGATCTCATAAATGTTCACATCAGTTTCAAAGCAGGCATGGGAGCGCTGTACTGCAAATGGCGCTACAAATTGCCTTACGTCGTATCGGAACAGTGGACAATATTTTGTCCTGAGGCATCGCCGAATTATAACGATCAGTCGTTTGTGGCGAAAAGGTTGATGAAAATGATCTACAAAAAATCAGCAGCATGCAGTGCAGTCAGCAATTACCTCGCGACCGCGCTTGTTCAAAAATTTCAAATTAAACTTCCGATTCGTATACCTAACGTAGTGAATCGTCAAATTTTCTATCCATCATATGAGAAAAAACCACTATTCACTTTTGTTCATGTATCGGTGTTGAATTACCAGAAAAGTCCCTATGACATTATAGAGGCGGTCAGGCTGGCTCACGAAAAATCAGCGGTTCCCTTCCGGTTCATTATTTATGGTCCCTACCTGGAGGCAATTTATGAACGTATCAGTGAGAATAATCTCGGTGAAATCGTCGACTATCGTACCGAAGTAATGCAGGATGAACTCGCCGAAGAAGTGAGGAAATGTCACAGCCTGGTGTTGTATTCGCGTTTCGAAACGTTCGGATGCGTTGTTATTGAAGCGATGGCAGCAGGATTGCCGGTTATCGTGAGCGACATTCCCGTTATGCGCGAAATTGTGGACGAGGGCATAACCGGTACGTTTGCTCCTGTAGGCCAGCCCTCAATACTGGCTGAAAAAATGTTATGGATGATGTCGAACCATCATTTATTCAACGAGAAAGCGCTCTCTGCTGCTTCGGAGTCCTATTCATACGAACGGGTAGGGAAGATGTTTGATGAGTTATACGAACAGCCCTTCCGCGTTAGCATGAGAATTGCATAGCCACGCTTTATGGCTGAAGTCGAAAAGGTGACACCTGAGGGAGTTCTCGAAATAACCCAGAACTATCTACAACAATTATCCGCGAAAGAGCTGCTTGAGCAATTCCTCGACATATCTCATCGCTTTTCCTCGCGACTCAACGATATGAGTTTTGACGAGCTCAAAAAGCTGCAGGCTTATTTGCGATTGATCGGCGCTGAACTCAAGGCGCGGGGAGTATAATATTTCCTGGAAGCGATGGCTGCGGGAACTCCGACGGCTATTCCAACCACTAATGAGTTTGTGAGAAACCTCGTAAGATTAAAATCAGGATGGGTATTCAGTGCAGATAACGGAAGAACAATTCGCGACATAACTGTATCAATAAACAATCCATAAAGCAATCCGATTACTATTGCATTAAAGCGCAGAATTTTTATTCGTGGATATAATAAAAAGAAAAAAGTTACGAAACACGTCGCAATGAAGTAGTGTGATAGTAATCCCAGCAGTGCAGCTCCTGTTCCTCCTTTCATCGCTTTTTCAACGCCGAGCCAACCGCCCGCAATGTAATTGAGCAGTGTGATTGAAATTTTTCCTGACCGGAAATATTGAAGAATAAATGCGCCGATAATGTCAAGCGTGCCCGCGATGAGTCCTGTAACCAGGATAAATTTGACAAAGCGATTCATAAAAAATTGCCTGTGGCAGCGTTATGCCGTCTTCATCTCCCACACCAATGCACTCGCACCGAGGATGGCCGCATCAGCCTCGCGGAGATGACTCACTAAAATTTTCACTTTATTTTGAAAAACTTTCAGCAGGTTAATTTCCATACTTTCCCGTGTGGGCTTCAAAATGAGTTCACCCGATTTTGTGAGTCCTCCAAAGAGGATGATCGCTTCAGGACTTGAGAACATCACAAAATTCGCCAGCGCCAGTCCTAATATTTGTCCCGTAAACTCAAAAACTTCTTTGGCAAGTTTGTCGCCCTGCATAGCTGCCTCGTACACTTTTTTCGAGTCGATGCGTTTGGGAGGTATATCGCGGAGGATGCTCTTTTCATTGGTTTTGGCAAGCATTTCAAGGGCGGTGAGTCGCACACCTGTAGCAGATGCATAGCTCTCCAGCGATCCCAGTTTGCCTGTGCCTTCGTGAAGGCGTCCATTTGGAATAATGATTGTGTGACCCAGTTCTCCCGCGAAACCATCGTGACCGTAGATCAATTTTCCGTTGGCAACGATTCCGCTTCCCACGCCGGTGCCCAACGTGATCATGATGAAATCTTTCATTCCCTGCGCAGCGCCGTACATCATTTCACCGATTGCGGCCGCATTCGCATCATTTGTAAGCACTACGGGAAGCTTGAATTTCTCCTCGAGCATTTTCGCGAATGGAATGATTCCTTTCCACGGAAGGTTCGGAGCGTACTCAACGGTGCCCGAATAAAAGTTGCCGTTAGGAGCGCCCACGCCAATCCCTTTTATTCTGCCGGGGCCACCGGCTTGCTCTATCATGTCGTACAATACGCCATGCAGCTCGTCGATAAAGCCTTCGACTTCCGAATGATTTCTCGAAGAAATTTCACCTGAAAAGAGGATATTACCGTGACGGTCTACAATTCCGAACTTGGTACCTGTACCGCCGATGTCAATGCCAACAGCAAGTTGTTGCAAAGAAGTTGTTTTCGCCATATTCTGCAAAATTAATGACCGCCGCTGATCTGCTGGTCGAAATCAATGCCTTGTTTGCGAAGTTCATTCCGGCTTTTCAGCGTGTGCCATGCCAGGTAGGCGAAGCAGGCCAGCGGAACTATATACGACATGTGCGTCCACGGACCTGTTGTGATGCCGTTCACTTCTGTGCCGAGATCAAGGTCTATGAGAGCGCCTTGTGCCGGTGGGATGATCGCCCCACCTAAAATCATCATGATAAGAAACGCAGAACCCTGGCTGGTATATTTTCCAAGCCCGGCTACTGCCAGCGCGAAGATACACGGCCACATTACCGAGCAGCAAAGACCGCAGGCAATGATGCAGTAGTTGGCGATCATGCCCGTGGTAAATAAAGAAACCAGTATAAACGCGGCTGCCAGGAGCGAAACGGTTAACAGGAGTTTCACCGGTCTTTCCTGGGAATATAAATTGGCTCCGATCAGGAACAGGAGCATAATTGGATAGTATTTATAATCGGCGATGTCATTTCCCTTGATGTAGTTCGCAAGGCAGATGATACCAAAGGCGATGAACGGCACAATGATCATCAGCAATTTTTTCGTTTGTTTGCTCACATTGAAAACGCTTACCGCCGCTGTCCACCTTCCAATCATCAGGCTACCCCAATAAAGGGCGATAAGGTGAGAGTTGTGTTTCTCATCATATCCTCCAAATTCCAGCCTTTGCAGAAATGCTCCAAAGTTGTTATCGATCGTTACTTCCACTCCAACGTAAACAAAAATGGCGATCATACCGAGTACAAGCTGCGGATATTGCATCGCGCCCCAGCCTTCCTTTTTTTTGGAAGCGGCCATCATACTACTGAACAGAAGCGTAAGAATAATTATAAGCGATGTGTAAATAACCACCGATTTGGGAATACCCGTGCTATCCTTGATCGGGTCGGCAAATAATACGGGTAAAAACACAAGGCCGATGATCAACATAATACGCATGGCTTTCGGGCTCTTCTCCAGCGCTTCGTTGCTCGTTACGCGTGGTAATTTCGAGAAGCCGAAAATCAGCGCGGCCAGTGTAAACAATCCGGCCAACAGAAAATACAGTTCTTCGATATTTCCGATAGTAGCGTCTCTCACGTTACTCGCGCTTCCAAAAAGTATAAAGCTCACGGCGAGCGGCCCCATTAACGTACCGAACGAGTTAACGCCACCGGCCATGTTCAACCGGTGCGCTCCTGTTTCGGGAGCGCCCATTGCGATGGCGAAGGGCTGGGCAGCTGTTTGCTGTAAAGAGAAACCAAGTGCGATGATGAAAAATGCAACGAGCACGAGACCGAAAGTCGGGGTCGACGAGGTGCTGATGAAAGCAAGCGCCAGCGCACCCGCGATCGAAATGATCAATCCGTATATAATACCTTTTTTATAGCCTATTTTATTAAGGATGTCCACATTACTCATGTAGGAAGCCAGGTAGAGGATGAGAGAACCATAGAAATAAGCTCCGTAGAATGCGGAGCCGATCAGTTGTGATTGCAGCTGATCGAGATGGAAAAACTTTTTACAGAAAGGAATGAAGATACTGTTGCTTGCGGCCACAAACCCCCAGAAAAAAAAGACAGTGATTAAAGTTCCGAACTGTGACCAATTAGTTTGTTGCGGAACCGCCGGAGCCCCCGATACGTCCTGGCTCATAGTCGTTAGTTGGTTTGATTAAGTGCTGAAAGTAGCGAAAAAATTCAAGCTAAAAATTTTTTAATTCGCTGATGATTAGTTTAATAAAACCTTCCTAAATTGAATAGGATTCGTGCAGTTACATTGTATAACCGGCTGGCTTAAGCGAACCCCATATTCCGATGGAGATATTACACGTCAGCGCAGAATGTTACCCGGTTGCCAAGGCAGGTGGTTTAGGTGATGTCGCCGGTGCTCTCCCTCTTTACCTTAACGAGGCAGGACATCTGGCCAAGCTGGTCATGCCGATGTACCGCACCAAATATTTGTACTCTCACTCCTGGGATATAGTGCATAAAGGTTACACCAACCTCGGTAACAGGTGGTTTGAATTTACAGTCATCAAGGAACGTACAAACGAACTCGGTTTCGATCTCTATCTTCTCGACATCAACGGCCTCCTCGATCGTGAAAAAGTTTATGGGTACGACGACGATACCGAACGCTTCACCGCTTTCCAGATAGCTGTGCTCGACTGGGTGACCGCATGGCAACATCAACCCGATATTGTTCATGTGCACGACCATCATACCGCACTTATTCCCTTTATGATGGGTAACTGCTACAAATATGTCTCCCTCCGCCATATCCCCACCGTGATCACCATACATAACGCCGAATACCAGGGATGGATGGGATGGGACAAAAGCATTTACATTCCACCGTGGGACATGTGGAACTGGGGAAGGCTGGACTGGAACAACACGATTAATCCACTTGCCAGTGGCATTAAATGTGCATCACGTGTAACGACTGTGAGTCCAAATTACCTGGAAGAGCTTAAAACCATGAGCAATGGCCTGGAAGCGCTTTTTGAATATGAAAAAGGAAAATGTGTTGGCATTCTCAATGGTATCGACAGCAACGTGTGGGATCCGCAGACCGACAAATACATCACGCATCATTACAGTGTAAACGATTTTGAGGCGGGAAAGGCAAAAAACAAGATGGAACTCTGCGAAAGGTTCAATCTCGATTTTCAAAAGCCGCTGATATCATTTATTGGCAGGTTGGTGGGAGAGAAGGGTGCCGATGTGTTGCCCTCTGTGATAGGTGATTCATTCTGGCACATCGGAAGACGAATGAATTTTCTTGTACTCGGCAGCGGCAACCATCATACAGAACGCGAACTCGAAAGAATGCTCGAGCAGGCATCGGGCGATTACGCTGTTTATATCGGATACAACGAAGCGTTGAGTCACCTGATGTACGCAGGATCCGATTTCTTATTGATGCCATCGCGTGTGGAGCCGTGCGGACTGAATCAGCTTTATTCCATGCGTTACGGCACCGTTCCGATGGTGAGAAGAACAGGCGGGCTGAAAGACACAGTTATAGATTATGAAGACGAAGGTGGCTATGGCATCTGCTATAACCATACATCAACAGGCGATATCTCCCAGGGCGTTTTCAGGGCAGTTGAGTTGTACCGGACCAAAAAGAAACTGAATGCGAACAGGGAAACGATGATGAAACTTGATTTCGATTGGAAAACGAGCGTCCAGAAATACATTGAAGTGTATGAGCAATTAATAAAATGACAATTACTAAATAATAAATAACTTGTTGTATGTCTAAGTCTATACTTGCTGTTATATTAGGAGGTGGCGCCGGCACGAGGTTATATCCGTTAACTGCGAGCCGCTCCAAACCCGCCGTTCCTATTGCCGGAAAATATCGCCTTGTTGATATTCCGATTTCGAATTGCCTGAACTCCGGTATCAGCAGGATGTTCGTATTGACGCAATTCAACTCGGCTTCACTGAACAGGCATATCAAGAACACTTATCATTTCAGCGCGTTCAGCTCGGCTTTTGTAGACATTCTCGCCGCTGAACAGACCCCGGATAACCCTACCTGGTACCAGGGAACCGCTGATGCGGTGCGCCAGGGTTTACGCCACATTCGTACGTTCCCCAGCGAGTATGTGTTAATTCTCTCGGGAGACCAGTTGTACCAGATGGATTTTATGGCAATGCTGAATAGCCACATCGAGAACCGCTCCGATATATCCATCGCCACCATACCCGTTGTGCAGCGGGAAGCGCCTGACTTCGGCATACTGAAAAAGAACGATGAAGGACTTATCACCGCATTCATAGAAAAACCGAAAGGAGAAGAGCTGCTGAACCAGTGGCGCAGCGACACCGGTCCCGAAATGCAGGCAGCCGGCAAGCACTGGCTTGCTTCCATGGGTATTTATATTTTCAACCGCGACCTGATGTTTGAATTGCTCGAAAATGAATTCAAGGAAGGAACGGATTTCGGTAAGGAAATTATTCCGCAGTCGCTCAACAGGTACAGGGTGTCGAGCTTCCAATACGAAGGTTACTGGACAGATATCGGAAACATTTATTCATTCTACGAAGCCAACCTCGGCTTAACGAAAGACATTCCGGATTTCAACTTATTTGATAATACACGCAGTATCTATACACGTGCGCGCATGCTGCCGCCGGCGAAAATCAGTGGAACTACACTCGAACATTCACTAATAGCTGAAGGATGTATTGTCAATGCATCACGGCTCGAAAACAGTGTGATCGGCATCCGCTCGCGCATCGGCTACGGCACATCGATTATCAGCAGCTACATAATGGGTAACGACTATTTCGAAACGATAGAAGAAATAGAAAATGCGCACCGGCATGGCATTCCCAACGTTGGTATCGGCAACAGGTGTACAATATCTCACGCGCTCGTTGATAAAAACTGCCGCATAGGCGACGATGTACAGATCAACGGCGGGCCGCATCTCGAAAATACCGACCATTCGCTCTACACAGTTAAAGAAGGTATTGTGGTGATTAAGAAAGGTGCAGTGGTGCCGAACGGGTTTGTTATTGGCTGATAGAAAAAATATGCCTACCAATACAACGATCTTATCTCCGGCGAAATCACCGTTGGCCATCAAGCCATATCTTTCTGTTCCGCAGATATTCAATATGAGCTTCGGATTCCTGGGCATCCAGTTCGGATTTGCTTTGCAGAATTCGAACGCGAGCGGAATCTTAAGGAACTATGGCGCCGATGTGGAACATCTTTCATGGTTCTGGATCGCTGCGCCGCTGATAGGAATGATCGTTCAACCAATAGTAGGTCACTACAGCGACAGAACATGGAACAGGTTGGGTAGAAGAAAACCGTACTTTCTCGCGGGCGCTATTTTATCGGCCAGCGCCCTGATGCTGATGCCTAATGCCAATATCCTTGGAAGCATCGCACCGCTGGTAATAATTGGTGCGGGATTCCTTATGGTGATGGATGCGTGTTTTAACCTTGCGATGGAACCGTTCCGTGCGCTTGTAGCGGATATTCTACCCGACGAGCAAAGAACGCTTGGCTTTTCTGTTCAAACATTTTTAATTGGCGTGGGAGCCGTTATAGGCTCGTGGCTGCCGTTTATACTTGCTAACTGGTTCAACGTGTCGGAAAACGCGCCTGCCGGAGTTGTGGGTGACAATGTGAAATATGCATTTTACATCGGGTCGGCAGTATTTATTCTTTCAATCTTATGGACAGTAATCAGCACGCGTGAATATAACCCCGCTGAATATGAAAAATATCACGGCCGGAACGAACACCAGCATGCAGGACTTTCTTCAATATTCC
The DNA here is from genome assembly GCA_016786745.1 of Chitinophagaceae bacterium. Taxonomy (GTDB): domain Bacteria; phylum Bacteroidota; class Bacteroidia; order Chitinophagales; family Chitinophagaceae; genus Flavitalea. The sequence continues at coordinate 28,309 of JAEUVS010000072.1, forward strand.
GTGATTTCGCTGCGATGCCGAAAACAATGAAGCAACTCGGGTTGGTCCAGTTTTTTAGTTGGTTTGCATTGTTCGGGATGTGGGTATTCACTACTGATTCTATATCTACCCATATATTCGGATTGCCGGTAGACGATAAAAGCTCGGAAATGTATAGAAAAGCACAAAGCTGGACGGGCATCATCTTTGGGGTGTACAACCTGGTGTCGGCCGTTTATGCCTTATTCCTGGCTTCTATTGCAAAACGCGTGGGAAGAAAGAAAACGCATGCTTTATCACTTGTTATCGGGGGTATCGGGCTCATATCATTCTATTTTGCTCCGAATAAAGAGTTCCTGATATTTTCTATGGCTTGTGTGGGTGTTGCGTGGGCGAGTATCCTGGCGATGCCGTATGTAATCCTGTCGTCATCAATTCCCGCGGGTAAAATGGGAATTTATATGGGGATATTCAATTTCTTTATTACGATACCACAGATTCTGAATGGTATTGTCGGTGGTCCGATGATAAAGAATATTTACAATAACCAGCCGGTGTACGCGCTGGTTTTGTCGGGCATTTTTATGATTTGTGCGGCTGTAAGTGTAATTTATGTTTATGATCCCGCCACATCTAAAATAAAACTTCCAAAAACGGTGTAAGTTCTATGGCTGCAGCGAAAAAATACGAGGAACAGCATTTTGTTGATTCAACGAAGCCGGTTTGGAACTACTCGTTGTTCAGTGACGATGACATTCGGAATTTTCAACACGGAACGCTGTACAGGGCCTACGAATTATTCGGATCGCACGAAAAAGAAGTGCTGGGGAAGACTGGCTACTATTTCGCCGTGTGGGCGCCGAATGCCACGTACATTTCTGTGATTGGGGAATTCAATAATTGGGATCCAGACGCGCACAGGCTTTATGTGCGGATGGATAATTCCGGCATCTGGGAGGGTTTTATTCCAGGTGTGCATCGCGGTGCGATGTATAAATATCACATTCATGGATATAAGGGCGCTGTTACAGAGAAGGGCGACCCTTATGGAAACTTCTGGGAAATTCGCCCGGCCACCGCTACAAAAACATGGTATCTCGATTACAAGTGGGAGGATAAATCGTGGATGAAATCGCGCAAAAAGCACAACTCCCTGAAGGCGCCATGGAGCGTATACGAGGTGCATCTCGCAAGCTGGATGCGTCCAGACAGGAACAATGAGGAGTCGTACAACACTTATGAATTTTTTGCCGAACGGCTGGTAAAATATGTGCGCGACATGAAATACACGCACGTTGAATTGATGCCGGTGATGGAGCATCCGTTCGACGGAAGCTGGGGATACCAGGGCACCGGGTATTTTGCGGCCACTTCGCGGTATGGCACGCCACAACAGCTCATGAAAATGATTGACGCGTTTCATGAAGAAGGCATCGGTGTAATTCTCGACTGGGTGCCTTCACATTTTCCGTATGACGCACATGGACTTTTTATGTTTGATGGCACGCATACGTATGAGTATGCCGATATGAGAAAAGGATTTCACCCGGATTGGAACAGTTATATTTTTAACTACAAAAGGGGAGAAGTAAAATCATTTCTCATTTCAAGCGCGCGCTTCTGGTTCGATAAATATCATATCGACGGAATGAGGGTCGACGCGGTAAGCTCGATGCTGAAGCTAAACTATTCACGCGAAGAGGGTGAATGGGAACCGAATGAATTCGGTGGAGATGGAAACCTGGAAGCGATTGTGTTTATCAAGGATCTTAATGAAACAATTTACCGCGACTTCGAAGATATCCAGATGATTGCTGAGGAGGCCACCGACTGGCCCGGCATCAGCAAGCCTACATACAGCGGTGGTCTTGGTTTTGGGATGAAATGGATGATGGGCTGGATGCACGACACACTGAACTTCTTTAAACTGGATCCTTTGCATCGTCAGTACCACCAGGATAAATTCACATTCAGCATGATGTATTTCTACGACGAAAACTTTATGCTGCCGTTGAGTCATGATGAAATTGTGCACGGGAAAAGTCCCATGATCTATAAAATGCCCGGTGATGAATGGCAGAAATTCGCGAACCTGCGTTGTATGTACGCGTACATGTTTACACATCCCGGGGGCAAGTTGCTATTTATGGGAAATGAATTTGGCGCAACAAACGAATGGAACTACAAGAGTGAACTGCAATGGGATTTGTTGCAATTTGAGCCGCACAGAAAGTTGAAAGATTATGTACGCGATCTGAATATTTTATTAAGAGATGAGCCGGCACTTTATGAGAGGCAATTTAAACAGGACGGTTTTGAATGGATAGATCTTAATCACCGCCAGGAAAGTGTGGTGGTGTACCGGAGAAAAGGAAAAGACCCGGATGAAGAGTTGCTTGTTATCCTGAATCTTACGCCTGTGATTCGGAAAAACTGGAAAGTATATGCCGCGGGTAAATCAAAATGGCAGGAAATATTCAACAGCGACGATAAAAAATATTTCGGGACGGGTGATGTGTACAACCCGGCTATAGAATGTAAAATGGTTGATAAAAAAGGAAAGTGGTATGAAATAAACCTCCATCTTCCACCGTTGGGGGCTATTATTTTGAAGTGAAAAAGTGTGCTATGAAAAACTTAATGTTAATCGTAACCCTGTTCCTGGGGTTTGCGGCTGTTGCGCAAACAGAAACATCTCTCCAACTCGCCAGGAAACAATACCAGGAAGAAAATTATGCTGAGGTTGTGAAGCTCCTCGAAAAAGCTGCTGTTGAAGAGCCCGGCAATGCCCAGGTTCCTTACCTGATGGGCAGGGCTTATGTAGACATGAGCAACTACAGGAAAGCGGTTACTTTCCTCGAAAAGGCTATGGCGATGGATACATCAAAAAGTAATTGGGTGTACGAGTGTGCGCTCGTGTACCAGGCCGTGCCCAATTATAAGAAGTCGTTGGAGTTGATGATTCTTGCGGGAGACAAGGGGTATAAAAAAACGAACGACTACCTCGAGAATTTAGGGAATACTTATATCATGACAGGTGAATATGCGAAGGGGATTGAGTTGTTGAATGAGGTTTTGAAAAAGAAGCCTTCGGATCCCGAATTAATTTTCCAGATCGCGCAGGCGAATTATAAATCGGGCAAGTATGATGATGCGATTGTGATGTGGGACAGGTTGTTTAAAGAAGATAATACCAATGCGGAGGCGCTGTATATGATAGGACTTAGTTATCAGAAGAAGGGCGATAAAGCGAAAGGGCAGAGTATCTGCGATAAGGCTATCCAGATGGATCCATCTTTGAAATCGAAACGTCAGCAGTCTGGTGATGGAGGGTTGTAATAACGAGCTTCGTCCTCCGTCGATCCCTCGCATTCGCTCGGGATGACAGCATAGTTGCGTTAGTCATCCCGAACCGGCGTAGCGCCGTGTGAGGGATCGGCCGGGAAAGTTTCTACCAATTCTTCTTTTTCTCTTTATTAAAAGAAAAATTCCTCGACACATTAAATCCAAAGAAAATATCCCCATTTCCCCAAGATCCATTCGTTTTCCCAATATACTGCGACTCAATCATCCCGTTCGAATTGGTAAACACCAATTGAAACACATGCCCACCTGTTTCAATATCGAGTCCTAAAGAAAGCGAATGCTCCAGGTCAACGGCGTCGAGCATTCCGGGAATAAGATAATTGTACTCGGCAGTAATCGCCATACGTTTTGTAAACTTCAACCTTCCTCCAACCGTTGCTGCGAACACTTCTTTCGCGGACCGTAAGACCGGGTACCTGTTGTAATGGATATAGGTCGGCGCCACCATCAATGACAAAGCAGAAGAAAACTTCCTTGCGATAATTGCCTGAGTGATGTAACTCGTTTTGTTTTGCGCGCTCACAAAAGTGTCGGAGCGGAGAGTGAGGTGATTAACGGCCACAAGAAGACTAATATTTATTGGTACTGTTTTTTTGCCAGACGACTGCTGCAGCAATTTATATTTCACATAACCATCGAAAGTTTTTTCGAAAGAACTTCTTCCTATGCCAACACCCAGCCGGTCGCTGATACCATAGTCGAGACCCAGGCGAATAGACGCGTTATCGAGTCCAAAAAAATTATATGCACCGTCGTTCAGTTTTCCGAAGCGGTGCATGATAATGAAATTAAGTTCTTTCTTTCCCGGCGATTCCGTTGTTTGGGTGTTCACAAGATGAATAGCCTTAAAAGCTCCTTCGACTGCAACTGTTGCCTGGCTTGATTTTGACGAATCTTCGAGCATGGTCAGCAGCGAATCCTGTGTAATGCCAACTGTGCCGGTCAAAAGCAAAATAATTAAGGGTAGAATACGGGTGCTTAATAATTTTGTTTCCATTCTACATTTACTTTTACTGTGTTTTCCTTTTCTATTTTATTGCGCACGATGAAGGGTATGTCTATTTCGTAATCGGTAGGGTTGAGTTTGAAAGTCGTGGCGCCCGTAACTGTACCCGACTGAACCGTTAGTGTCGACGGAATTGTCACGTCTCTTGTAACCCCGTGTATGGTTAACTTTCCCGTTACTGTCAATGAATAGGTTCCGTCTTTTGTGATATCGGCATCCTCTGCGTATGAGCCGCTGAAGGTAGCTTTAGGAAACTTATCGCTCTCCACATAGTTTTCATTGAAGTGTTGCTGCATAAGCTTTTTCGGAAACACAAATTGTTTCATGAGCATGCTGAAAGCGATATGCTTTTTGCCCGCGTCTATCACGGCCATCACATTTTTGTTTTCCGCGTCAACGTTTTCAAGTATAGTATGGGAGTGAAAGCTGATCACCCCTTTTTTCGTCATTAATATCTGTGAGTGTACAGTTGTAAAAAACAACAACGCCGCCGCACATAATGAAAGCGTCTTCATACTCAATAATTTTAGCCGTTCACAATTTCGAAATCAATTATCCTGAATCCCGTTGTTGACCCACGACCTGATTTTATTGATATCGCATTCGGACAGTTTTGGGCCGTTTTGTGGCATGGGAATAAAGCCCTGGGCGTGAGAGATTACGCCTATGAGTGTACCGCTTTCGGCGTATGGTTTGAGATTATTGTACCCTTCGAGGATTCTGCCGAAGCTTCCACTGTTACTGTTAGCGCCGTGGCAGGCATAGCAGTTACCCTGCAGGATAGGAACGACGTCTGCGGCGTATTCCATGTTAACGGTATCACAGGGCCCCGGGCCGTTTTGGGGAGGATCCTGGGGATTGTTATTTCCCTCATCCATACTGCTTTTGGTGCATGAGTAAAACAAAATGAAGACGAAAGCCGCTCTAATCAGATTTTTCATTGTGTGATTTTTTTAGTGTACAGGCATAGTTTGCCTCCCCGGTTATTAAACCGGAAATAATCATAATATATTGTTCGATACTACCGGAAATCCCTCATTAGGCTGAATGTTAAGCCGGCGCTTGTAATCGGCATCTTTCCGATACCAATCTTCTTTAACGGAGCTTTTAAATATGGTTCGATACGCATATTCATTTTGGGTGAAAGACTGAATTTATAGCCTGCGCTCAACTGCAGGTTCGCGAACAGGTGGTCGCCGGAGTGGTCGTATTTTCTGTATCCCTCATAGTCGCCACCTCCTACGCCGGCATCGGCCATGTATTTATAGTCTTCTTTCTTCATCATGTAGGAGGTTAAGCCTACGGTTCCGAAGAAAGTGTTCTTTTTCGGTGAGAAATCATATCTCACGAGAACCGGGAATTCGAGCATATTGCATCCGCCGTCGAGCCAGTGAACGTTTATGTTGTCGGGTATGCCCGCGCCTTTCTTGTTGAAATACTTTCCATCGGTGAAATAGCTCTTTTTGCTCCATAAAACTCCGCCTTCAACCGACCAACGCAGGTTCAGCTGATAGCCGGCGATTATTCCTGCCGAATAACCGGTGCCTTTGATATTTTGTCCCTTTATTGTCGACACATCAGGGGCGGCGGATATACCGTAATAGAACCCGGTTTTGCCTGATGGTTTTTTCTTATCGATATAGGGTACGGATGTTTCTCCGCCGAGTTGCCTCAGAGGTTTGTTAATTACTATATCTTTTGAGGGTTGGGGAGTGGTTGTGAGGGGATGAGGGTGGAGTTCCGAAACACTTTTATTTTTTAAAAGGTGAGGAGCAGAATTTTTTTGGTTTGCTGTAGTATTCGAGTTGTTATGGACAGCAGATTCCGGGTTTGTTTTTTTGATTTTATCTCCTGAAATATTTTGATTCAACGTTTTTTGATTCAACGTTTCTGAACTGGTTGAATTTTTTAAGTTGCCTGGTACGTTTTTGTTTTTCAAGAGAACAGAACCGGAATTTGAGTTCAGGGTATTGTTTTTATTAGCTTTTTTATCACCGGGAATATCCTGGGCAGAAATTACCGGGTTATCTGTATTGTTTTTATTGCCTGAAATTTTCTGGGCAGAAATTTCTGAATCAGTTAATTTTTTTGAGTTATCTGAAATATTATTATCTGATTTATTCTCTGAAACGCTTTTATCAGAAGTACTCAAATTTCTATCACCGGAAATATTTACTTCCGAATCGTTCTGCACCACAAAATAAACTGCGGGTATCAACAACAGAAGCAGCAACGGCAGGTACCTCCTCAACCCATTCTTCTTTGAAGCGACAACTGTCTCTTCCGGATGCAACGCGCTGTGTACCGCATCCCAATTCTTCGGTTCAGTGTTTAGGGGATACTGACGCCCGGCCTTATTAAACAGTTCATCCATATCGTCGTCAATATATTTCATATAGCAGATGCCTCCAGGTCTTTAATGTGTTTTTGCAATAACACCCGTGCTCTTGAAAGGTTCGATTTTGATGTACCCACCGAAATATCCAGCAACCCGGCCACTTCGTGATGTGAAAGCCCATCAATCACCACCATATTGAACACCGCCCTGTAAGCAGGAGGCAATTGTTTAACCAGAGATACAAGTTCCTTATATAAAAGAGCCTGGTCGGGTGAAAGGGTTTTGTCGGCAGTTTCCCATATGTGTTCCGGAATTCCACCGATTTCAACAAGCATGCTTGTTCTCCTCAACTCATCTATCGCCACGTTAATCATGATTTTCTTCATCCAACCCATGAACCTTTGTTCCAGGTGTTCATAGTCGTCCGTAACAAACCTGTCTATATTTCTGAATAACTTGACAAATCCGTCGTTCACTGCATCCACAGCCTTTTCATACCTGTAAACATATCTGAACACGATTTTCAGGGCATAACCATAGTATCGCTCGTACAACACTTTCTGTGAAGCGCTATGGTTTTTAGAACAGGCCTCAATAATTTCCCGCAGGTTATCCAAACAATCAGTATTTGATCCTTATAAATTACTCAATTATTCGCTAAAAGTTGTGTAAGGATATACGGGATGGATAATGAGGAGGTTGCGTGTTTTTACATTCTTTCAGGTACTCCTATTCCCAAAAGACCCATACTACTTCTTATCACATTGGCAACAAATTGCGAAAGCTGTAAACGAAGCTCCTTTTTCTCCTGTGTTTCAGCAGTCAGCACGCGCTGTTCGGTAAGGAAGGAATTGAACGACTGCGCCAGCCTGAAGATATAATTAGCAATAACCGAAGGATTCATTTCACCGGCCGCCTCCGCGATCACGGCGGGGTATTTTTCAACATCGATAATCAATTTTTTCTCCACAGGAAGCAAACTGTCGCCGCGGTTACCGAACGAAGGTTTCTCTTTTCGCAGGATCGATTTTGTACGTGCGTACGTGTATTGAATAAATGGCCCGGTAAAACCATGAAAATCTATTGACTCCTCGGGATTAAATATCATTCGCTTTTTGGGATCAACTCTTAAAAGGTAGAATTTCAAAGCGCCCAGTCCTATGGTCGCATATAATTGCTTCAGCTCTTCATCGGTGAAATCATTCACCTTCCCCAATTCACGGGTGTGCCTTTCCGATATCGCCTCCATCTCATCAACAATATCATCGGCATCCACAACTGTGCCTTCGCGAGTTTTCATTCTGCCGGTTGGAAGCTCAACCATACCATAACTAAGATGATGTATCCCGTCGGCGCCTTCAATACCTAATTTCTGCGCGATTAATTTGAGCACCTTGAAATGATAGTCCTGCTCATTGCCCACAACATATATACTCAGTTCCGATCCGAATTCTTTCTGCTTTAACTCTACAAGACCGATATCCTGTGTAATGTAAACAGCGGTGCCATCTTTTCTCTGTACAATTTTTTCGTCGAGGCCGTCGGCAGTGAGATCTATCCAAACGCTTCCATCTTCTTTTTTATAAAAAACATTTTTGCGCAACCCTTCTTCAATCATTTGCTTTCCCAGCAAATACACGCTGCTCTCGTAATATGTTTTGTCGAAGTCGCTGCCAATGCGCCTGTATGTTTCTTCGAAACCGGAGTACACCCATTCATTCATTTTTTTCCAGAGATGAATTACCTCCGGTTTTTCCGCTTCCCAGTCAACAAGCATCTGCTGTGCTTCTTTCATAATGGGCGCTTCTTTTTCCGCTTCTTCCTTTGTTAACCCTTTTTCTAGAAGTTCCTGTACCTGTTTTTTATGTTCCTCGCCGAATTTCACATAGTAGTCGCCAACAAGATGATCTCCTTTGATATGTGTAGACTCAGGAGTTGCGCCATTTCCAAATTTTTTCCAAGCCACCATGCTTTTGCAGATGTGAATGCCACGATCGTTCGCGATGGCAGTTTTTTTCACATCGTATCCGCTCGCACGAAAAATTTCTGATATACTCCAGCCAAGAAAATTATTTCTGAGGTGCCCGAGATGCAATGGCTTATTAGTGTTGGGAGAGGAGTATTCTACCATTACTTTTTTGCCGTTTTCCGGTTGGGTCCCGTATTCTTCCTTCGAAAAATTCAGCGACAGAAACTGCAGGCAATGTTCATCCGAAACAGTGAGATTCAGGAATCCCTTAATCACATTGTATTTTGAAACGATGCCCGGGTGATTTGCGATCATGAGATCCCCGAGTTCTTTACCAACCGCGTCGGGTGATTTTCGAGCCTGTTTTGCGAAGCCAAAAAGTAAAATTGTATAATCTCCCTCGAATTCCGGCTTGGTTTCTGTTACCTGTATTTCACCTGGTTTAATTTCAGTACCTGTTAACTTCGCCAGTTCCTGTGATGCTGCGTCTTGTATGAGGAAAACTATTCCCATGGCTTTTTTTGAGACGGCAAAAGTAGCACCAATGGCACAAATGAAAAAGCTGCGCAGACTATACGCAGCTTCTTACAGGTCAAGGGGGTAATAGGAAACAAATATGTGGTAAATACATTGATAATTAGCCGGGCTTACGATTTTATTGACTAGAATCATGGGACTGTATTCCTAAATTTGCGGCCATGCTGAAAGGATGGATAATCGAGTTTATTGACTTTTTCTACCACCCGTTCCGAAAATTGATGCCCATCCAAACGTTCAGGTATGCAGCGTGCGGCGGAGGAAACACCCTGCTCGATATATTCCTTTACTTTCTCTCGTACAATTTTATTCTTAAGAAACAGGTGCTTTTTACGCCGGCCGGGGCCATCAGTCCGCACATAGCCGCATTCCTGATATCGTTCTCCATATCTTTTCCCACGGGTTACCTTTTGAACCGGTACATCGTTTTTCCGGGTTCTATCCTGCGCGGCAGGGTCCAACTGTTCCGGTACTTCCTGCTCGTTGTGCTTTGTGTGTTCCTGAACTATATTTTTATCAAGCTGTTTGTTGAGCACCTGCATATCTACCCTACCATTTCCAAGATTCTGACCACGGTGATAGTGGTTTCTTTCAGCTACCTGACACAGAAAAACTTTACCTTCAAAACAGACAGCAGTTTGCCCGAGGGCTGACAATTTTTCATTAATTCAGGGGCGGCATAATCATTGATAATCACTCTTGAATATTAAAAAGAACAACATGGGAAAAATAATAGGAATTGACCTGGGAACCACTAACAGCTGCGTTGCGGTTCTTGAAGGAAATGAACCTGTGGTTATACCAAATGAAGAAGGCCGCCGTACGACGCCTTCCGTAGTTGCTTTCCTTAAAAACGGAGAAAGAAAAGTAGGTGATCCGGCTAAACGGCAGGCAATCACCAACCCTCATAACACCATATCCTCGGTAAAACGCTTTATGGGCCGCCGGTACGACGAGGTTACCGAAGAGATGACACACATCAGCTATAAAGTGGTGAAAGGTGACAATAATACCGTACGTATTGACATAGAGGGACGCCCCTATACTCCCCAGGAAATATCGGCCATGATCCTTCAGAAGATGAAGAAAACGGCCGAAGATTACCTCGGCCAGGAGGTGAAGGAAGCTGTAATTACAGTACCGGCCTACTTTAACGACGCACAGCGCCAGGCTACCAAAGAAGCGGGCGAAATCGCCGGCCTTACCGTTCGCCGCATAGTGAACGAGCCTACGGCCGCTGCCCTCGCGTATGGTCTCGATAAAAAGGCGCACGACATGAAGATTGCCGTGTTCGACCTCGGTGGAGGTACGTTCGATATTTCGATCCTCGAACTTGGTGAAGGTGTATTCGAAGTAAAAAGCACCAACGGTGATACCCACCTGGGTGGTGACGACTTCGATAAAGTGATTATGGACTGGCTTGCAGGCGAGTTTAAAAATGATGAAGCAGTAGACCTCAGAAAAGATCCGATGGCTTTACAGCGTCTGAAAGAGGCCGCAGAAAAAGCAAAGATCGAGTTGTCGTCTTCAAGCGAAACTGAAATCAACCTTCCTTACATAACAGCGGTTGACGGAGTGCCCAAACACCTCGTTAAAAAGCTGACCCGCGCTAAATTCGAACAGCTTGCAGACTCATTGTTCGAAAGGTGCTTGAAACCCTGCGAACAGGCTCTTAAAGATGCCGGCATCAAAGGGTCGGAAATAAATGAAGTGATCCTGGTAGGGGGTAGTACACGTATCCCGAAAGTGCAGGAGATTGTTGAGAAATTCTTTGGACGCAAGCCCAGCAAGGGAGTGAACCCCGACGAAGTGGTTGCAGTAGGCGCCGCTATCCAGGGAGCAGTATTGACGGGTGAAGTGAAAGACGTACTTCTTCTTGACGTTACACCGCTCTCACTTGGTATCGAAACAATGGGTGGGGTGATGACGAGACTGATAGATTCAAATACCACCATCCCGACCAAGAAATCGGAAGTTTTCTCTACGGCGAGCGATAGTCAGCCGGGTGTGCAGATTCACGTGCTGCAGGGCGAAAGGCCAATGGCATCACAGAACAAGAGCCTCGGCATGTTCAACCTCGACGGTATTCCGCCGGCCCCGAGAGGCGTACCCCAGATTGAAGTAACCTTCGATATTGATGCTAACGGTATCCTGCATGTAACGGCAAAGGATAAAGGAACGGGCAAGGAACAAAAGATCAGGATTGAAGCCGGTAGCGGTTTGACTAAAGAAGAAATTGAAAAGATGAAGGCCGAAGCGAAGGCTAATGAGTCTTCCGATAAACTGGCGAAAGAAAAAGTTGAAAAGATTAACCAGGCCGACAGCCTCATATTCCAGACCGAAAAACAGCTGAAGGAATTTGGAGATAAAATACCTGCCGATAAGAAAGCGACCATCGAAACAGCGCTCAACAAGCTGAAAGATGCTCATAAGTCGCAGGAAGTAGCAGCGATTGATGCAGCGGTTAACGAGATGAACACCGCGTGGACCGCGGCCTCAGAAGAGATTTACAAGGCTCAGCAGGGCGGTGGCCAGCAAAGTACAGCAGATGCCGGTCCGCAGCAGAATAGCGGTGGTGGAAGTGAGAATGTGACCGATGCCGAGTATGAAGAGGTGAAATAGCGTGAGTCGTGAGGTTAACCGGCCTGTCATCCCGAACCGAGCGCCGCAGGCGCGAGTGTGAGGGATCAGCAGAGAAGGTTTCCAGCAAAAATAATTGAACATAACCCCCTGTTTCTTAGTAAACAGGGTTTTTTATTGGCATGAATTTTATATCTTTTAACAAAACGAACTTATGGCCAAAACCTACATTTTAAGGATCTTAATGAGAACCTCTCTACTGGCATTAGCCCTCATGATCGTCGGATTTCCTTCATCCGCTACACTTGAACCATCACCCATACCTTCTCCTGCTAAAACAGAAAACACCGCCGAAGCACCTTTAAAGAATTTTACCGTGCAGGATTTTCTTGCGTTAACACCAAAAAAATACAAAGAGATTACCGGGCAGAAACTTTCCCTGACCCAGAAAATATCCCTGAAGATTGCGCAGAAAAAAATGAAAAGAGCGATTAAAAACAACGAGAACATCCATACCACCGCTGCGGTGGCAGATGCATTCGATACATCGGACTTTAACATCGGTGGATTTATTCTCGGTCTTTTGCTTCCTGTTGTCGGTGTGTTGATTGCATACCTGATTGGCGATACAACAGTGATTAAATGGGCATGGGTAGGATTCGGAGTGTTCTTCGTGATCTTCCTGCTGGCCGTCTTGCTCTAATCGTGTAATACCACCTGTACAGTTTCGGGCGACTGCTGGCGGAGCCTGATGCGCTTTCCCTTTGAAAGCTGCTGCAGCAACTCTTCGCGGTAATGCCGGATAGTTAGTAACGATAAATTTTTCTCGACCTGTACGTCGAATTGTTGCGAAGCGGACAAAGCGAGTTTTTCGAGCTTGTCCGCTTTGTCGTCTATGCATATGTCGATTCTTACAGCGCCTGTTTGCAACAGGTTAGCCTGTATATGCAGGTCGGCGAGAAGGTTATATAGTTGCGCGAGGGGTTTTTCTCCGGCGAACGAGAAGTCTTTCGTGTGCAGGTGAACAAGGGCCTGGTTTTGTTTTACAACAATGATCGGAGGAAGGTCATGTATGGAGGCGTCGTTGATTACCGTGCCAGGAAGATTTTTGTCGAGGAAGCATTTTACATACAGCGGAATGTTTTTATTCTGCAGCGGTTTGATGGTTTTGGGATGAATAACCTGCGCTCCGTAGTAGGCCATCTCGATTACTTCTTCATAATTCAATTCTTTGATGAATACCGCGTCTGGAAAATGCCGCGGGTCTGCATTCATTACTCCCTCAACATCTTTCCATATCGTTAAACCGGAGCCGTTAAGCAGGTTAGCGAAAACTGCGGCAGTATAGTCACTTCCTTCGCGGCCGAGCGTGGTGCTCTCGTTCTCATCTGTTGATCCGATAAAACCCTGCGTAACGACTATGTTCATCGAATTGAAAAGAGGCATAATAATCTCTGACACTTTTTGCTGTGCATAGTTGAAGTCGATCGCGGCATCACGGAAGTTATCGTCGGTCCGCAGAATATCACGGACATCGATCCATCTGTTAGGAATCCCGTTTTCGTTGAAGCAGGCGCTCATGATGAGCGTCGAGAGCAGTTCGCCCGCACACACAATCTGATCGTAGTAGTAATCGTATTCTTTTACGGGTTTGTCGTGCAGCAGCCATTCCACTTCCGTAAAAATATCACGCAGGCCAGTGAGCGTTTCATTGTATGAATTCGGTAGAAGACGCCTGGCCGTATCGAGGTGTTGCTGCTTTATTTCTTCAAACAATTCAAGGGCCCTGGCGCTATTGTTTTGAAAAAATGCTTCGGCTACTTTTTCAAGGGCATTCGTGGTTTTTCCCATTGCCGAGATCACTACGAGGATTTTTTCGCCCGAAAAACTTTTCAGGATATCGTTAACCTTACTAATCCTTTCTATCGTACTTACGCTGGCTCCTCCGAATTTGAATACTTTCATCTAATGTTTTTAAGGGAAAACTGAAATTAATTAATCGCTTACATTTGTCGCCACTTATTCGACTACAAAATTTACCTCATGACCACTATCAGCCGCAAGGTATTTACCCTTGATGAATTCACGATACAGCAATTAAGAATGTTTCCGCACGCCACCGGTGAATTGAGTGGCCTGCTGCGCGACATAGGCCTTGCGGCGAAACGGGTGAACGTGGAAGTGAATAAGGCCGGCCTTGTAGACATACTTGGCGATGCGGGTTCAACCAATGTGCAGGGTGAGGATGTAAAGAAACTGGATGTTTTTGCCAACAATCATATCATGGGTGCGCTGCGGCATGGTATCAGCTGCGCCGGCGTGGCCAGTGAAGAAATGGATAGCTTCATTGCGTTCGACGACGATGTGAGCCGGCAATCGAAATATGTGTGCCTCTTCGATCCGCTTGACGGCAGCTCGAATATTGATGTAAACGTTTCCATAGGCACAATTTTCAGCGTGTACAGGCGCGCGACGGCAAAAGGCACGATTGCCGATGAAAGCGATTTTTTGCAGCCTGGGGTAAAGCAGGTGGCTGCGGGCTATATTGTATATGGTTCTTCAACCATGCTTGTATACGCCACGAGGAGAGGAGTGAACGGTTTTACGCTCGATCCTTCGATCGGAGAATTTTGCCTTAGCCATCCCGATATGAAATGTCCTGCGTCGGGACAAATATATTCGATAAATTACGGCAATCTTAACATTTACCCGGACGGTGTAAAGAGATATATCAAACATTGTGAGGATAAAAGCGCTTCTAACGGTGGCACATATACGCAGCGCTACATAGGCAGCATGGTGGCCGATGTTCACCGCAATCTTATAAAAGGCGGTATATTCATGTATCCGGGAACAACGGCAAGGCCGGAAGGAAAATTACGATTGCAATATGAATGTAATCCCTTCGCGTTTATCATCGAGGTAGCAGGGGGGAAGGCCACCGACGGTTCGCAGCGGATCCTGGATTTGATACCCCGGTCCCTGCACCAGCGTAGCCCGCTTTTTATCGGAAGCAAAACAATGATGGAGGAGTTGCTCAATTGTTTGAACACGAATGGCGGCCCGCCTCAGCGGGGGTAAATTTTTATTTATGACGAACGACGTAATTATATGCGTAAAGAATCTTGTAAAAACATACGGAAACTTTACGGCGGTAAATGGAATCAGCTTTGATGTTCACAAGGGCGAAATTTTCGGACTGCTCGGGCAGAACGGCGCGGGTAAGTCGACCACGCTCGAGATTATTGAAACGCTTCGCGACAAAACATCCGGGGAAGTGACGGTGAATGGTTACAATCTCGACAACGAACCCGGGCAGATTAAAAAGATAATCGGTGTACAGTTGCAGACGTCCGGTTTTTATCCCAATCTCTATTTGGTTGAACTTATGCGGTTGTTTGCAGGATTGTATAACCGCGATGCCGACCCGATGCACCTTCTTAAACTTGTAAACCTCGAAGAGAAAGCAAAAAGCAAGTTTAAAGAATTGAGTGGCGGCCAAAAGCAACGCTTCTCAATCGCCACGACACTGATTAACGATCCGTTGATTGTGTTCCTCGATGAACCGACTACCGGTCTTGATCCGCAGGCACGCCGGAATTTGTGGCAGCTGATAAGAGATGTGAGGGATAAGGGCACTACGGTAATTCTTACTACACATTACATGGATGAGGCCGAAGCACTGTGCGACCGGGTGGCGATCATGGACGCGGGCAACATCATCGCGATGGATACACCCGACAGGTTAATTGACCGGCTTGTGGAAACAGGCTTCGAGCGACCGAAAGAAGTGAAGAAGGCGAATCTTGAAGATGTATTCATCTATCTGACCGGGCATGAATTCAGCCAATAAACAACTAATATGAGCGAGCAAGTAACTGATGCCAGGTATCCCATTGGCAAATATCAACCGCAACCTTTTTCGCCGGAGTTATTAAAAGAATGGCTCAACGATATTAAGTTTCTTCCGATATCGCTTGAGCAGTCAATCTTGAATTTTGATGCGCACCAGCTTGATACGCCTTATCGTGAGGGAGGGTGGAAGATCAGGCAACTGATACATCATGTGGCGGATAGTCATATGAATGCGTATATCCGTTTTAAGCTGGCGCTTACTGAAGAACTGCCGGTTATTAAACCGTATGACGAACAAAAATGGGCCGGGCTGAATGATTCGGCGATGCCGGTGAATATTTCGCTTACGCTTTTGCATGCGCTGCACGCGCGGTGGTATGAAACGATCAGGGATCTTCCGCGGGAGGTATGGGAAACGAAGAAAGTGTTTCACCCGGAGCATAAGAAAGAGCTAACGCTCTGGTTTTTGCTCGGCATGTATTCGTGGCATGGTAGGCACCATACGGCGCATGTGACGCACGCGAAGGTTTAATTTTTTCTATTTTTTTTAAAAAAAATAGAAAAATAGGCTTGCCGCCCAAAATTTGTTTTTTTGAAACAAAAAAGAAAAAATTGATTTTTCCCAACTAGATAAATAAAAGAAAGAATAGTTCCATAAACGGACGTTAAAAATATTTTTTTAAAAAGAAATAGAAAAGGAAAAAAATTAGTTCAAAATGAACTGGAAAATTCTTTCATCAGAATACCTGTATAAAGCCACCTGGTTCACCATTCGCAAAGACATTTGCGAAACACCGGAAGGAAAAATCGTAGATCCGTACTACGTATATGAATTCCCCACCTGGGTATCGGCCCTCGCCATCACAGAACAGGGCAAAGTAGTTATGGTGCGCCAATACCGCCACGGCATCCAGGAAACAATCATAGAAGTGCCCGGAGGTTGCGTAGACGATAGCGATAAAGATTATCAATCAGCTATCGCAAGAGAACTGCTTGAAGAAACCGGGTACGAATTCAGCTCTTATGAATACCTGGGAAGAGTATCACCGAACCCGTCTACAAACAATAACTGGATGCACATGTTCCTCGCAACAGGAGGAAGGAAAGTGGCAACACAGCAACTCGATCACAATGAAGAAATAGAAGTGGAGCTGATAGAAATAGAGGAGCTAAAATCACTCGTCGAAAAAAACGAAATCAAGCAGGCTCTTCACATGTGCACTATCATGTATGGTTTAACGAAACTTCTCCCACAACAAACACACTTCCGCACACAAGAATGAGGTCTTCTTTGAAAGCCTTTGCCAGCGCGGCTTTCAGCGCCTCGTTAACATCCGGAAACGTTTCGCCGTTTAAGCCGGCATTCATCGCTTTTTCATACAGAATATTTTCAGGCAGGGCCCGTGGTATGTCGGCACGTGTAAAGTAATAACTCGCTTCTTTGGGTAGCAACCGAATAACTCTTTCAATTTCTTTGTCCTTCACCATGCCGACGATTATATGCAGGTGCCGGAAGTCGGACAGTTCAATTTGTTTTACCAGTTCCTTCATGCCATCTTCGTTATGCGCCACGTCGAGCACAACGGCAGGGTGCTGATGAATGGTTTCCCAGCGACCATGAAAACCGGTAATCTTCTTCACCTGCTTCAACGCCCTGGCAACAGTCGCGGCGGGAAGGTCGAAATTTTTTGAACGAAGCTGGTGTATTGCTTCAGCAACCGTAACGATATTTTTTAGCTGGTAATAACCCGGGAGATCGAGTTGGTACGTTACCCTGCTTTGATCGTGAACGTTTACGACATCTGTTACCAGGTAGCCGTTTTTATGATGCCAGTCGGACGCATAATACCTTTTGTCCGCAAAAACGATAGGGGAGTGTCGTTCGGCAGCAATTTGGAGAAACACTTCATCCGTTTCACCAGACGACTGGCCGATCACAACAGTCGTATGTTTTTTTATGATGCCGCCTTTTTCTGCGGCAATCAATTGCAGCGTATCCCCGAGAATGTTCATGTGATCCATGCCGATGTTTGTAATCACCGACAGCTCCGGCGAAATAATATTGGTACTGTCGAGCCGGCCGCCAAGTCCTGTTTCTATAACGGCGACGTCTATGCGCTCTGAGGCGAAGTATTCAAATGCCATCCCTACAGTAAGCTCAAAAAATGATGGGTTGATTTTTTCAACCAGTGGCTTTAATCTTTCTGTAAACTCAACCACAAAATCTTCGCGGATCATTTCACCATTCACTTTTATCCGTTCCCGGAAATCTTTGAGGTGCGGAGAAGTGTATAGCCCTGTTTTATATCCACATTCCTGCAGAATGGATGCGATCATGTGGCTGCACGAACCTTTTCCGTTTGTGCCCGCAATATGCACCGACCTGAATTTTGTGTGCGGGTTGCCCAGGAAGTTGTCTATTTCCGTTGTATTTACGAGGTCAGTTTTTAGCGCCGCAGCTCCTGTCTTGCTGAACATAGGTAACCTGCTGAACAAATAGTCGATCGTCTCAGTATACGTCATCCTTGCTTTAAATGGGGGAGGCAAATTAACTCTTCAACCTGAAATTAAACTGCAGTGTGCCTGAAGATTCAGCTTCGCCGGCGTTGAATTTTATTTGTTTTGCTTTCCTGATCGCGATCGCTTTCAGGTTAGGATCAGAAGAAGTTGACCCTCTGGGTTGATATTCGGCGGAAATAACATTTCCTGCAGCATCTACACGTATGTCTACCGCGATTCTTGCGTTTTCATTAAAATCGTCCTCGAAAGGGGGAATGCGCGTAATCCTGCGACCCGACAATCCTGTCTTGATTGCCACGCCAGACCCGGAACCGGATCCGCCACCTGTGTAATTATCAGAATCAGGATTTCCTCCGGGCCTTCCCTGGTCGCCGGTGCCGCCTGCAACACCCTGGTTACCGCCCTTTTTATAGCTATCAGCTTCGTTTCCACCGGTGCCCGTACCATTTACTCCTTTAAAAACTGCCTTTGGTTTTGGCGGTGCCGGTGCCGGAGGATCGTTTGTTACCTGTGGCTTCTTAACGGGTGGCGCCTTCACTATTTCTTTTTCAGGAACCTTTGTTGCCTCGGGTTTTGTTACCGGGGGTTTTTTTACAACGGGTGCATCCTCATCTTTATCATCGGTTTCAAAATCCTTTACAGCTTCAACAGGTGTGGCCGCAACTTTTGGAGGTGTGTAGGCCTGCTCGTCTGATGGAGCAGGTTTGCCGGGAAGAAAAGGTTGATTGTCGCCGAGACCCTGGTCGCTGTTGCCGAGATTTACTTCGATGCCCTCTTCTTCGGGTGGCGGTGGAATCATCGCGAGGGTCCATTTGATAACCAGCAGGGCTATCAGCAGTAATACGCAAACCACCAGTGTGTACACGGAAGCGCGTATGTTTTTTTCTGCTTCGAAATTATCGGCGGTTATCATGGGCATTAAGTTACTATAATTGTAAAAAACGTGAAACGTGAATCGTGAAACGTGAGATATAATATGAAAACTTTCACTTTTTCACAGGTCACATATTAATAATGCGCGAAATCCGCTTCAAAGTTACCTTTTATTCTTTCCATCGGTGGATTAAAATATCCATATTTCAGCTCCGGAAATTCTTCTTTAATTAACTCCATGAGCTGCCTGATACCCATAATCTCGCCGGTTTCATGAATACCGATTTTTCCGAGATACCAGTCGGGATCAATATTAAAATTTCTCCACTGTATCATACGCAATCCGGTTTCGCGGATCAATTTGCGAAGCGCCTCATATTCTTCCACGCTGTCGGTCATTCCCGGAAAAACAAAATAGTTGATGCTGGTCCACCCACCGTAACCACGTACCACTTTCAAACTCTCGACTATGTCTTCGAATTCGTAATTGTTCGGCCGGTAGTAACGCTCATAAATATGCTTCTGCGCGGAATTCGTGCTCACACGAATAGAGTTAAGACCCGCTTCGCATAATGCTTTTACGGCACCGGGTTTAGATCCGTTTGTGTTGATGTTAATGCTTCCGTTTGAAGTATGCTTGCGCATTTCAATGATCGACTCGCGTATTGTTTCCCACATCAGCAACGGCTCTCCTTCGCAACCCTGGCCGAAACTCACTATCGGAAACGGAGCTGTTTGCAGGTGTGGTACTGTAAACTCAACAATTTCTTCCGCGGTCGGTTTAAAAGTCAAACGATCCTGGGTCGATACAATATTTTCTTCAGCAGGCTGAAATGAAATACATCCGACACAATTCGCATTACATGCCGGCGAAGTAGGGACGGGACATTCCCATCTTCCCGAAAAATAATTTCTTGCTGCGGGACAATGGTACGTTAAACAACAATTCTGCGACAAATGCCTGAGCAACCTGTTGTTTGGGTACGCGCTCATGATATGTTTCACGCCGCCCTGGATAACATTATCGTCGTAGCCGGCACATTCCTGGCGGATGTCTTTCTCTATTCTTACAGCGGGAACATAAAATTTTTCATTGAGCCATCCCGCTGCGGTGTAACAAAAGAGCGGAAGAGTGGGAGCGCCAGGAGTTGTTTCATAAGCGGCCAAATACAAACCTGTGTGGGCCGGTGGAATAAATGCTGCTACGGCCCAACCTTTATCGCATAGTCGCATTTCCCCGGTGCGAACATCAACACCGATGCCCTTTCTGCCGGGCAGTTCATACAGCGATCCGCCTTCCGGTAATTCTATCCAGTCCTCTGCCGGAACTTCATATGCCTCCCAACCGCTTCTGCCGGTAGCATATAATGATGTGTCTTCGAAAATGTTTCCTTTTCCGTCGGAGTAAAGTAGGTATGGAGATTTATTTGTCAAGATGCAAAGTTACTTTTTGATTTTCGACACCCAGTCATTGAATTCCTGTTCGCTCGCCTCGTTTTCACCTTTGTCTATTTCCCTCTGCAGCAGCCGGTTATTTTTGAAGTCTATCGTTATGACGCCATCTTTAAGAACAACGTTGGTTATTTCGCTCCATGCTATCTTTTTCCTGAAAAGTTTGTTAAGCATAATGTGGTCTTCCGCGAAGCCTATTTCAACGGGTTTTTTAGCCTGGTATTCCAGCAGGGCGAGAAAAGCGAACACAGCCACCAGCCATTGGAAGTATGGCATCCTCGTCCAAACCAGTCCGGCTATGAGTAAAGCCTTGCTGTAATAGATATCCCTGTCGGTTTTATAGTAGATAAAAGCGTTCCAGGTTAACAGGCCGGCGATAAAAATTATTCCCAGCAGGTATGGCATTATCACCATGTTTCTGAACAGCATTTCTCTCGCGAACAATACGGCCGACCCGGTCGATAATAAAAAACCAAACACATTCACGTACCGCGATGTGTCGTTCTTCAACACGATGATGTAGGGGTATTGAGTGGCTTCCGGCAATTGGTTAATTGTTAGCTGAAGCAAGCAGGTTGCAAAGTTTCAGCAGCACCCGTGCGCCGAGGTTCGAATCCCAATCAGTTTCGCCGATACCCACTTCCACGAGATCAAATCCCAGCAGCTGGCGCCCGCTTTCGAGTATTTTCCGCAGCAGGTAATATACCTGTTCTGTTTCAAAACCTCCATGAACCGGTGTGCCGGTATTCGGACTGAGCTTGGGATCCAGTCCATCTATATCAAATGTTAAATGAATTTTCTGGGGAAGTTCTTTTACAATATCGTCAACGACCTGCCTCCAGGTGTCGCCTTCGTATTGCCTTCGTTTGATGTCTTTATCGAAAAATGTAACGACCCTGTTATTGCTGCTTTTGATATAATCCCATTCCGATTCGCTATAGTCGCGAACGCCGATCTGTACGAGTTTTTTTACCTCGGGAATTTCTTCGAGCGCGTTGTACATCACGCTGGCGTGGCTGTAATCGAAATCCTCATAACATTTTCTGAGGTCGCAATGGGCGTCAATCTGCAGGATTCCAAACTCGCCGTGTTTCTCAGCGATGGCTTTAAAATATCCGAGTGATGTGCTGTGGTCGCCGCCGAGCAATGCTACGAGCTTGCCCCTGTTCATCAGGCTTTTTGTTTGCTCATACACCCACTCGTTCAGGTATGCGCCGCCTTCGTTAATATCCTTTAGCGACTTGCACATGAAAGAGTTTTTCCTGAGGTCCTCACCCCTGGAAATATAGGCGATGTATAATTCTGCTTCTTTGCGGAGGTAATCACTCTTCATCAGGATTTTCTTATCCGAGGGCCGCATATAGAAACCCTTCTTCCACGTATCGGGGTAGTCGAGGTCGAAGATGTCGACCT
>JAEUVS010000136.1 GCA_016786745.1 Chitinophagaceae bacterium
ACCTCCTCATAATTCAGGTTCCGCTCCTTCAGACAGTTCAAAATCTGAAACCCTGTTTCATATTCGTAGTCGCCGCCAATCATCTTGTCGTCCATTGGAGGCGCACAGGGTATGTCGGAAATTGAATGATCAGCATGGGTGGTACCATAGTTCGGAATATCCCGCAACGATTGAGCCCATGCTGTGGCATAAGTGGAATGGGTATGAACGATTGCCTTCATCGCCGCACAGTGTTTGTACAACACGGCGTGCGTTTTGGTGTCTGACGACGGTCTTAGTTTTCCTTCAATCACATTACCGTCGAAGTTCACTACCACCATTTTTTCCGGAGACAGTTCATCATACGCCACCCCACTCGGCTTGATTGCAAACACACCTGCATCCTGGTCGGCCACGCTTACATTTCCAAAAGTAAATAATACGAGGCCCAACCGGGGAAGTTGCATATTCGCTTCGTAAGCCCGCTTTTTTATTTCTGTGTAATTTGGCATCCGGAAATTTGATTTATATAGGACGTATCCAGATATTTCTGAAACTTGTCGGATTACTATGATCCTGCAGCCTGATCGGCCCTTTTCCATGCACTTCGAATTTCGGCTGGCCAACGTATGGAGTGGTTCCGTATATCGGTGTATGATTCTGAATCACCACCCCGTTGTGCAATACCGTTATATATGCGGGATGTGTCGGAAACCCATCTTTATTAAATTTAGGCGACGTATACACAACATCGTACACCTGCCATTCTCCCGGTTTTCTGCTCGCATTCACCAACGGCATAGTTTGTTTGTAAATAGAACCGGCCTGGCCATTCGAATAAGTTCTGTTGTTGTAACTGTCGAGCACCTGCAACTCATATTTTCCCTGCATAAATATTCCACTATTGCCACGACCCTGGCTCGATCCCTTCACCTCCGCCGGAGTGCGGAACTCAATGTGTAACTGGTAGTCATCAAACTGTTCAACTGTTTCAATATCTCCACTTCCCCCTTTCACTGTCATCGCGCCATCAGCAATGGTCCATTGAATGGATCCACCCGGCTTTGCCGATTTCCATTTTGAAAAATCTTTCCCGTCAAAAAGAACAATCGCATCAGAAGGGGGCGCGGATGGGGGTGCACTAACCACTCTTGGTACAGGTTCCCATAGTTCGGATGATTCGGGCGTTTGTTTGGAAGTATCCAACTGGGCATTCGACACTACCACTGAAATAATCGCAAGCATCAACGTAAAACACTTTTTGTACATCTCTCTCAGAATTTGCTGTTAAAAAATTTAAGGCACCAAATTAGCGAAATATAGAATCCTCCATACAGTATTTTAAGGCATTCGTACCTGTTATTTAACCGCTGGCACTAAATAAAACATCATCACCCAACCGCTTTTCTATCTTGGCTACCAGAAATGCCGACGAATGAGAAAACGAATACTTGTCGTTCCCTGTTTATTACTATGCCATTACATATATGCACAGAATAAAGATTCAGTAGCAGCGCAGCTCACTGAAGACTCTGTAGCCGTGCTCGCCGAAGTAACCGTCGCCGGAAAAAAACCATTCATCCAGTTGTTTCCTGATAAAACAGTAGTAAATGTCGAATCGGCCGTTACCAACACCGGCGCGTCACTGCTGGAAGTACTTGAAAAATCTCCCGGAATAACAATTGACAGAAACGGCGGAATAAGCCTGAAGGGGCGACAGGGTGTTCTGATTATGATAGACGGCAAACCCGCGCAGGTATCCGGCAACGATCTTAACAATCTCCTCAGCGGCATGACCGCTTCACAGGTAGACCAGATAGAAATAATGGATAACCCCTCAGCCAAATACGACGCTGCAGGCAATGCAGGCATCATTAATATCAAAACGAAGAAAAATAACAGGAAAGGTTTTAATGGTAATGTGAACCTCGCGCTCGGCCAGGGAAAATTTTCACGCACGGTAAACAGTCTTAACATCAACCGCTATTCAGGAAAAGTAAATGTCTTCGCGAATGTGAACGTCAACCTGAACAGAAATTTTATGAGGATGTATGCGCTGCGAAAATATTACGCAGAAGACAACACCACCCTCCTCTCCATTCTCGACCAGCCATCATACTTAACGGGGAAGGCGCCTTCGCAAAGTATTAAAACAGGTGTCGATTACTACATCACGAAAAAAACAACACTCGGCACCGTCGTTAATTTTACCAACTTCACGCGCAGAACTGTAGGCTCGAACGTTGCCGTGTGGTTGGACCAGGAAGGAAAAAAAGATTCTTCAATTGTTACCCACAATAATCTCAGGGACGAACTGAAGAGTTATGCAGTGAATTTAAATGGAAAACATGTATTCAATCAAAACGCCGAACTAACTGCAGATTTCGATTACCTCGGGTACCGTATAAAAAATCAGCTGTTCTTCAACAATGTGCTTGAAGGCCCTTCGGGCTACAACGATGATATGTTTGGCGACATTCCATCGACCATAAATATTTTAACCGGCAAAGCTGATTATTCAGAAACATTCGCAAAAGACTTAAAACTCGAAACCGGTTGGAAATCGTCGCATATTAAAACAAACAATAAGGCAGAGTATTTTCTGCGCACAGGCGGCACAGTGACGCCGGATTACGGAAAAACAAATCACTTTCTTTACGAAGAAAATATTCACGCCGCTTACGCCTCCCTCGAAAAAAAATTTGAAAAATTCACTTTGCAGGGCGGGTTGCGCTACGAGAATACACATTACAATGCGGAACAGCTCGGCAACGAAGTAAGAAAGGATTCATCTTTCTCGCGTAAGTACGACGGTGTGTTTCCCAATGCAGTAATAAGCTGGCAGGTGGATTCGCTCAACGCCCTCACCTTATCTGCCGGCAGGAGAATTGACCGCCCCAGGTTTCAATCGTTAAATCCATTTGTATTCGTAATTAACAAATACACCTACCAGTCAGGAAACCCTTTCTTTATTCCGCAATACACATGGAACACAGAATTGAGTCACTCGTTTAAAAATATACTGGTCACCAGCCTGAGTTTCAGTTACACAAAAGACTATTTCTCGCAAATCTTCTACCAGGACAGCTCAGGAATTATTACTTATACCGAAGGCAACCTCGACAACATGAAAAATATCGGTCTGTCGGTAAGTGCGCAGGTAGCGCCCTTTCACTGGTGGTCGCTTTCATTTGAAGGGGTAGTAAATCATAAAATGATCAAAGGCTTTGTGTGGAACACGAGGAAGGCTTCTCTTACCCAGGGCAATATTAACATCAATAACCAGTTTGTTTTTCCAAAGGGATGGTCGGGCGAATTGTCGGCATTCTTTATTACAAACGAACAGGAATTGCAGGAAGTGACTTATCCCACGGGACAGCTGTCGTTCGGTGTGGGGAAGCAAATCTTTAAAAACAGGGGCACAATAAAATTTACGGCCCGCGATATCCTGTACACCCAGAAGATGGAAGGATTCACCAATTTTAGCCAGTCGACCGAATATTTCATTATTAAGAGAGACACCCGCGCAGCAAGCATTTCGTTTACATACCGTTTTGGAAAGGAATACAAATCCCAACCACGAAACACGGGCGGCGCGGAAGATGAAATGAGACGCGTGAATACAACAGGTTAAAAAGATCGTATCTTAGTATGCATGCCTCCGCAAACCAGAATTAACTCAATAGATTTACTCCGGGGTATTGTGATGGTCATCATGGCCCTTGATCACACCCGCGACTTTTTTCACAGGGAAGCTTTTACCGGCAATCCGCTAAATCTTGAAACTACCACGCCATTTTTGTTTTTCACACGCTGGATCACCCACCTCTGCGCCCCTACATTCGTTTTTCTTTCAGGCACCTCCGCATATCTGCAGGGACTAAGAAAATCAAAAAAGAAGTTATCGTGGTTTTTGTTTACACGCGGTTTATGGCTCATTTTATTCGAGGTAGTCGTCATGACCCTCGGCATTACTTTCGATCTCGGTTATAATACTTTCATACTTCAAACTATTTGGGCCATCGGAATCAGCATGGTGATTCTCAGTGGAGTAATATGGCTCCCTTTTCCCCTGGTACTCACGATTGGATTAGTGATTGTTCTCGGGCACAATTCGCTCGATTATTACGAGGTTGGAAAAAGCGGACCATTTCCATTTTGGTACGGCCTTCTTCATGTTCAAAGTTTTTACAAAGTCGGCGATACCAATCTCTTTATTTTCTATCCTTTCCTAGCGTGGACGGGCCTTATGATCCTCGGTTATTGCTTCGGTAAATATTACATGAACGACGTCATCAACAGGAATAAACGAAGCATAATACTGGGCGCCGGAATACTTTTATTTTTTGTTGTGTTGAGATGGACAAATTCCTATGGCGACCCGTTTGAATGGAGCGTACAGCCTACCGCCCTGTATACGTTCTTCTCGTTTATCAATACACAGAAATATCCTCCGTCATTATTGTTCATGTGCGTTACGATTGGCGTGTCGCTGCTGATACTCGGACTGATTGGCAATGTGAGAAATAAATTCGCAGATGTCATAACCGTATTCGGACGCGTGCCATTGTTTTACTATGCATTGCATTTTTATGTGCTCCACGCAGCAGCAATGATTTTTTCATTGTTGCGAGGGCACACGTTCAGTGAAGGTGTTAAAGGAACGCCGAATGTGCCATTGAAATTTGTTTTCCCGAATGAAGGGCTTGGTCTTGGCGGCACATATCTCGTTTGGATCTTTGTGGTGCTCGCATTGTATCCAATATGCAAATGGTATTCGAACTACAAATTTAACAACAGGCGGTGGTGGCTGAGTTACCTCTAATCGTCATCTTGCATGAAAATAATTGTTACAGGCGCAACTGGAACTGTAGGTTCCGAAGTGGTGAGGCAGGCTGTACTCGATGATTCCATTGAGCAGGTTACTTTACTCGCCAGGAATCGCAGCGATCTCGTACATCCTAAAATCAGGCAGATTATTCATAAAGACTTTCTCAACTATAATGGCCTCGAAGATGTTTTCAGGGAGAGTGATGCGTGCATATGGTGCCTCGGCATTTCTCAAACGCGTGTAAGCAAACAGGATTATTTTATTATTACATACGAATACGCGGTTGCAGCGGCTAATGCAATGTTGCTTGCCAATCCTCAGATAACCTTTCTTTTTCTCAGCGGAGAAGGCGCCGATTCTACGGAGAAGAGCCGCGTACGTTTTGCACGGGTAAAGGGACAAACCGAAAATGCATTGAAAGCAATGAATTTTAATAAACTCATCATATTTCGTCCCGGTGGTATTTATCCTGTAGTTAGAAATGCAAACGAAACCACCTACAAAAAAATGGAGATAGGCTTTATAAAGCTGATGAAATTCTTTGCGCCGTTTTCTGTCGTTAACACCGATGTGCTCGCCAGGGCAATGTTAAAATCTCTCGTTAAATGCAATGGTAAAATGATGGTCGGTCACCGGGCGATTCGGCAAGTATAGTATATTTGCAGCCTGATGTCTAAAAAGATATTGCTTGTTGACGATGATGTTGAAGACAGAGAGATCATACAAGACGCCCTCGGTGACCTTGGCTACGATTCAGTGATTCATTTTGAAGAGAACGGCGAGAAGGCGCTTGCCTTTCTTGAATCAGCATTTAATTCCGGCTCCCTGCCAAGCATGGTCATTCTTGATCTGAACATGCCCCGTATGAACGGTACGCAAACACTCAGGCAATTAAAAAAAGACACCCGCTTCAGAAATATCCCGGTTATTATATATTCTACTTCACTAAACAGGATTGAACGGGATGAATGTCTCTCGCTCGGCGCGCATTCATATGTTATCAAACCCGTTTCGTACCGTGATACCGTTGCTACAGCAAAGCGATTTTATGAGATGAGTATGGGGATGGAAAATCCCCGGTAGCTATTTCGTTGCCGGCTGATGCATGATGAGCCGGTTTATTACATTCTGCACCTCCGACGGTTGTGATTTCACTACCAGGTAATGATGCCTGTTTTTTGCTGTGCTCCATTTGTTACGTCCTTTACTGTCTATCACTATTTCACCGACCTTCAGATCATAGTATGGTTCATGTCCTTTTACGCCTGCAAGCACGGCGGTTTCATCCCAACTCATTCTTCCGGCGCTGTCTTCAGCAGATTTAGGTATACTGATGCGAAATACGTCTTTAACAGGGCTGTTGCGAATTGTGCTGTCGGAAATTAATGGAATACCTGTTTTGATATCTTTTCCAATTTCAAATCCGCTGAAAACAATTGGCCGGCCAAAATTTTCGAAAGCGTAAATAGAAGCTGGTGCGTCGATCTTCACATTAAATTCATCACCTTCGGGAAAGCCGCCTGCCATCGACACCATTTTGTTTACTTTTTTCTCCACGAGTTCCTTCCCGGTTAATGGCGCTATCGAATCTGCAGGTGATTTCAGGAGATTAGAAATATTTGTAAGAAATCCCACTGTTATAATCGTAACGCTTGTATCAGGTTGTTGTGAAAGGATGCGCCGGTATAGTTGCACGGCGTCGGCAGCGTCTTTATTGCTTTTAATGTCATGAGGATAATTTTTACGGACTGTATCACTCCAGTGCTGTTCGTCTCTCAGCATGCTGGCTTTGCCGGTTGGTACGCCAACGGGCACATCGGGCCGGTTGAAATAAGTGTTGAACACGTCGAGCACTGCCGCCACGCCGTCGTATTTGGTACTGGCGATGGTCGCAAGGATATTGGCCGACCCTTCGTCGGCAAAGGCATGCAGCATGGCTATGGCGCCCACATCATCATAATCCGGTCCCATATCGGTGTCGAATATTACAGGAACCGGCACCGTCGCTTTGCGTGAAACGGGAGTTGCGGTGCTGTCGGTGGTGACTGTACTATCGGAAGAAGGGTTTTGGCATGCCGATAAAGATGCGATGAATGTGATCGGCAAAATGATCCTGTATAACTGCACGGGTATATTTAATTTTGGCGATCAATATAATAAAAAGTTAAGGAATGGGTGTGGCATGATTTTATTATCTGTTCAACATCTCATCATTAAATAAATTTGCATGAACAATTTTTTTCGGGCGCTGATAGCCGGTTATGGTGCAAAGAAATTAGGTGGAGGATGTTTTGGGTTTATTATTGTCTTTATCATCATATACTGGCTGTTAGGGTATTGCAATTGAACAGACAGTATTTATGAAGCAAGGCATTTTCACCGCAGCTCTCCTCCTTTTGTTATTTAATCCTCCCGCGGGCGCGCAGCGTGTTCAGGACCTTACTGGAAAATGGCGCGGCGAATTCACACTAAGAGAAAACCTGAAAGTGCCTTTTAATTTTGAAATTGCCGCGGGCGGCATGGTTTACCTGCTCAATGCCGCCGAAAAATTCGAAACAGGAATTATTTCCTTTAAAAACGATTCACTTTTTATCCCGCTCGACCAGTTCGACAACGAACTCGCGCTCCAGGTTAAAGGCAACAAACTGTCGGGTGTACTGCGCAAACAGGATCATACCGGAACGCCGCTACTCGTAACAGCTGAAAAGAATAAAACACATCGTTTCGCGGAGAGTAAAAACATTCCGCCGAAAGAGATTTCCGGAAGTTATAATCTTGAATTCACCTTCGAAAGTGGTAAAAAAGAAAAGTCCGTTGCTATTTTTAAGCAGGATGGAAAGAAATTAACCGGCACATTTCTAAAAGAATCGGGCGACGCCCGGTATCTCGAGGGAATTACAGAAGGAAATAAATTTTACCTGTCGTCATTTATCGGTTCTTCGCCCGGCTATTATACCGGGACAGTAAACGACGACGGTACTATAAAGGGTGAACAGGTAGGGTCGCGGATAAGGCACTCATTCAAAGGGAAGCGCGACGACAATGCCGCCCTCCCGGATGCTACAATAGAACTTCCTGACGATGCAAGAGAAAAGCTCCGCAGGTTTTCTTTTCCCGACATAGAGGGAAATATCGTATCGCCAGAAGATGAGAAGTATAAAAATAAAGTAGTCATAATACCTATCACCGGAACGTGGTGCCCGAATTGTATCGATGAGGCCGCTTTTCTTTCTCCGTGGTATAAAGAAAACCGGGGACGGGGTGTTGAAATTATCACGATTCACTACGAACGTCAAACCGACACTGCGTACTACCGGAAAGTGATGTCGCGGTTCCGTAAGCGTTTCGATATACACTACGACCAGGTTTTCGGAGGTATTTCAAACAGCGATACAGTGCGTAAATCACTTTTGCTTCCCGGCTTCAGGGCCTTTCCTACCACTTTATTTATTGACAGGAAAGGGCGCATATCGAAAATTCATTCGGGATACTCAGGTCCCGCGACCGGTAAGTTTTACGAGGAATTTATAAGAGAATTTAATGAAGAAGTGGATAAGCTGCTTCGCGAATAATTCATGACGTTCCGGTAGAACCGAAATAAATTGCCTGGGCGTCCGGCATTTACTTTCCACTTTGGCGGTAGCTGGAAATTCGGTGAACTGATCGGCTCCTTTGATGTCTTTCAGGTAGAAGGTTCCTTTCCAGTGTTTGTAGTGCCAGCCCGATGTGCCGATATGGATTTTCCCTTTTTTCATTCTCCGCAGATCCCTCGCCTTCGGCTCGGGATGACACATAAAAATAATTATATACCTTAACACATGGACTCAAGACGAGAATTTCTAAAAAAAGCTTCCTTACTATCCGGCGGAGCCGGCCTCCTAAACGTTCTTCCTACATCAATCGCGAAAGCGCTGGCTATAGATCCCCTACCCGGCAGCACCTTCTACGATGCCGAACACATCGTTTTCCTGATGCAGGAAAACCGCTCGTTCGACCATACTTACGGCACCTTACAGGGTGTACGCGGCTTCAACGATCCGAGAGCCATTTACCTGCCCGGCAAAAACGTAGTATGGTGCCAGCCCGACGGCAACGGCGAAATCTATGCGCCTTTCAGGTTAGATATAAAGAACACAAATGCTACCTGGATGGAATCCCTCCCTCATGGCTGGACCGACCAGGTCGACGCAAGAAACAACGGCAAATACAACAAATGGCTCGATGTTAAACGATCCGGTGTCGAAGAGTATAAGGCGATGCCGTTGACGCTTGGATTTTACACAAGAGAGGATATTCCATTCTATTACTCGATGGCCGACGCCTTCACCGTGTGCGATCATAATTTCTGCTCGTCACTGACAGGCACCACGCCTAATCGCTTGTATTTCTGGACAGGCACCATCCGCGAAAAACAGGATCCTGCAGTGCTTGCGAGAGTATGGAACGACGACGCTGATTACAACACTCCTGTACAATGGAAAACGTTTCCGGAACGGCTCGAAGAAAATAATATATCCTGGAAAGTGTATCAGAACGAAATCGGCGCGGGATCGGGATTAAAGGACGAACTCGATAGCTGGCTCGGAAACTTTGGTGATAACCCTTTGGAATATTTCAGTCAATTTAAAGCAGGAGCCAAACCGGGCGAACTTTCAGGTGTCACAAAAAGTATCAACGAACGGGCCTTCACTACCAATAAAAAAGATCCGCACTATCATGAGCTGACAACGCTCAAATACAACGACCAGGGTACGGAACGCAAAGTTCAGGTGCCCAAGGGAGATTTATTTTATCAATTCAGGGAAGATGTAAAAAATGGCCAGTTGCCAACTGTATCGTGGCTCGTGGCGCCCCAGCAATTCTCTGATCACCCGTCTGCCGCCTGGTACGGAGCGTGGTATATCAGCGAGGCACTCGACATTCTCACTCAAAATCCCGAAGTATGGAAGAAAACAATCTTCATTCTTACGTACGACGAAAACGATGGCTACTTCGATCATGTTCCGCCATTCGTGGTGCCTCATCCCGATAAAAAAGAAACCGGCGCTGTGTCGCAGGGCATAAACGCAGGTCTTGAGTATGTTGCTTCATCTACGCAACAGACCTCTCAGCAGGAAGACGCAAGAATCGCTCCCATAGGGCTCGGCTACCGTGTGCCAATGGTGATTGCATCGCCATGGAGTCGCGGCGGATGGGTGAATTCGCAGGTATTCGATCATACTTCATCAATACAGTTCCTGGAAAAATTTCTCTCAAAAAAATTCAAAAAGAAAATTCACGAACCAAATATCAGCGAATGGCGCAGGGCAGTGTGTGGCGACCTCACATCCGCTTTTAGAAAATACAATGGTGAAGAACTGGCGAAACCTCAATTTTTGCAGAGAGATGAATTTATTGAGGCGATTCACAAAGCGCGCTTCAGAAACCCTCCATCCAATTTCAGAAAATTGTCGAAAGAGGATGCCGAAAAAGTAACGAAAGATGCAGCTTATAACAACATCCTTCCTGAACAGGAGAAAGGAATCAGGGATGCAAACGCGTTGCCTTATGAATTGTACACCGATGGTAAGTTGTCAGCTGATAAAGCCACATTCTCGATAGGCATGCGCGCGGGAAATAAAATGCATGGCGCACATTCGGCAGGTTCGCCGTTCAACGTGTATGCTCCCGGAAAATATAAAGGCGAGGAAGTAAGTGTTTCGTCGTATGCTGTGAAGGCCGGTGATACGCTGACAGAAAATTTCGCGCTGAATGATTTTGAAAACGGCGTGTACCATCTTCGGGTATATGGACCAAACGGATTTTACCGCGAGTTCCGGGGCAGCAAGTCCGATCCGGAATTGGATATCACGTGCGATTATTACAAGGGCACGCTACGCCTTAGGTTCACCAATAAATCTGACCGGGAGATAGTGGTAAACCTCACCGATAATTCGTATGGCGCTGCCACATTTTCGCCAAAAATCGCGGCGCGTTCGGGTGTGTCGTCATATATAGATGTATCGAAAAGCCATGGCTGGTACGATCTGTCCGTGCAAATGGATGGAAATGAAGTGTTCCGGCACACTTTGGCCGGCCGGTTGGAGAACGGCAAACCCGGAAAAACCGATCCCCTGATGGGCCGTACCTTATAAACTACAGTATAAAATATTATACAAAACTTAATAAATCGTAAAACTACTATTGCAACTGCGGAAAACTGTTGCAATCTTTGTTCTATCTCATATCTTATCAGAAAACCTGGATCGGTTTTATACTCCATTTTTCCTACTTATATCCAAGTCTTAAGAATTTACTTCTCCATTAGTCCTGTGGGCCTTTGTTGACCCAAGCATCGTTGTACCTTTTAAAATATAAGTATGAAAACGTACCCGTACCCTAACGGTCGCGCGCA
>JAEUVS010000043.1 GCA_016786745.1 Chitinophagaceae bacterium
GGCTTAATTTTGATCTCTAAATATTTTTTTATGGAAGGATCTAACCAATCAAGGCGAAAATTTTTGGGTGATACAGCGAAAGCGGGCCTGGCAATTACTTCTTTGTCAACTTTGCCGGGTTTCGTATCAGCGAACCCGCCACGCGAAATCATCACTCCTGATTTTACCGGGTTCACGCAGGAACCTTTACCCTATTCATATAATTCGCTCGAACCTGTGATAGATGCGCAGACGATGGAACTTCACTATTCGAAACACGCAGCGGGCTATGCGAAAAATATCCAGGAAGCGGCAGCAGCCGAAAAAATCGACACGAGCAAACCGCTGGAAGACGTTCTGAAAAAGGTGTCCTCCTATTCGGCGAAAGTCAGAAACAATGGGGGCGGTCACTATAATCATGAACTTTTCTGGAAATCAATGAAGGCTTCAGGTGAAGGCAAACCTTCAGGCAAGTTGCTTTCCGCAATTGAATCAGCTTTTGGTTCATTCGATGGCTTCAAAACAAAATTTTCGGATGCGGCTAAAACACGTTTCGGCAGCGGATGGGCATGGCTGTTAGTAGGGTCCGATAAAAAGCTCGCAGTGGGTTCAACGCCAAACCAGGACAATCCGCTGATGGATGTAAGCGAAGTAAAAGGATACCCCCTGTTAGGGCTTGATGTTTGGGAACATGCTTACTATCTGAAATATCAGAACAAAAGACCGGATTACATTGAAGCCTGGTGGAAAGTGGTGAACTGGGACTTTGTTCAGAAAAGATTTGAGAGCATCTGATAAAACACTTATAGACAAACCATCTTGGATCCCCGAAGGGAAAATCTTCTCATCCAGAAAATTGTTGTTGCAATCGCTGTTTTGCTGTTTGCGGTTAAACTCGCTGCCTATTTCATAACGAAATCGGTGTCGGTGCTCACTGACGCGCTCGAAAGTGTCGCTAATGTGGGAGCTGGATTTATTGGTCTTTTCAGCCTGTACATTTCCGCACAGCCAAAAGACCAGAATCATCCTTACGGTCATGGTAAAGCAGAATTTTTATCTGCAGGCGTAGAAGGAAGCCTCATCATTATCGCCGGTGTCGCGATAATATATAAATCAGTCTACAGTTTTGTATATCCGCACCAGTTACAAAAACTCGACTACGGTATGATACTGATCGGCGCGACCGCCGTTATTAATTTCCTGATGGGCACCATCAGTGTGTATCGTGGTAAGAAAAACAATTCGCTTGCATTGATTGCGAGCGGAAGGCATCTGCAAACGGATACTTACTCCACAATCGGCATTATCGCAGGGTTAATACTTATTTATTTCACGGATCTTTTGTGGCTCGATAGCGCAATTGCGCTTCTCTTTGCGATTGTAATCATCGTAACGGGTTACAGGATTATCAGGTCGTCGATCGCTGGCATCATGGATGAAGCAGACCTGGTGCTGTTGAAGAAAATGGTGGAAGTGCTCGACAGGAACCGCCAGGAAAACTGGGTTGACCTTCACAACCTTCGTGTGATCAAATATGGAGGCCAGCTTCATGTAGATTGTCATCTTACGGTGCCCTGGTACCTGAATGTACATGAGGCGCATGCCGAAATTGATAAACTGGCGGTATTGATTAAAACGGAATTCGGAAATTCCATTGAACTTTTCGTGCATTCTGACGGTTGTTTGTACTTTCAGTGCAACATCTGCAGTAAGCATGATTGCCATGTAAGGCAAAAACCGTTCGAGAAAAGAATCGCGTGGAGCACGAAGAACTTGCTGAAAGATGCGAAGCACAATGCGGATTCGTGAGCCGTAATGCGTGAAGCGTGGAGCGTGGAGCGTGAGGCGTGAAGCGTGAATTGTCATCCCGAACCGGCGCATCGCGCCGTGTGAGGGATCGGCCGAGCAAAAAATTAAAAACATTATACAATTTATGAACGCCTGGAAACAATACCTCGACGCAAACAAAGAAAGATTTCTAAATGAACTCCTGGACCTCCTCCGCATCCCTTCAATAAGCGCGCGCAGCGAAAATAAAAACGACATGATTACCTGCGCGGAAGCGGTAAAGCAAAAACTCCTCGACGCCGGCGTCGGCCGTGCGGAAATATTTCAAACAGCCGGTCACCCTGTAGTGTACGGCGAGAAAATAATCGACGACTCAAAACCAACAGTTTTAGTCTACGGGCACTACGACGTGCAACCCGCCGACCCGCTTGAATTATGGAACAGCGGCCCGTTTGAACCTGTAATAAAAGATGGAAGAATATACGCGCGTGGGGCCTGCGACGATAAAGGCCAGTTCTATATGCACGTGAAGGCGCTTGAAATAATGACGAACACAAACTCGTTGCCCGTTAACATAAAATTTTTGATAGAAGGCGAAGAAGAAGTCGGCTCGCCTAATCTTGCAAAATTTGTAAAGGAAAACACTAAGTTATTAAAGGCGGATGTAGTGCTCATCAGCGACACTGCGATGATCAGTTTGGAAAATCCGTCGATGGATATCGGCGTACGCGGGTTGAGTTACATTGAAGTAGAAGTAACCGGGCCAAATCGCGATCTGCATAGTGGTGTATATGGTGGAGCCGTGGCGAATCCCATTACTATTCTTTCGAAACTCATTGCGTCGTGCCACGATGAAAACAATCACATTACCATTCCCGGATTTTATGACGACGTGGTAGAAGCGTCGAAGCATGAAAGGAAGATGCTTGCAGAAGCGCCTTTCGATAAAAACGAATATAAAGCCGACCTCGGCATAAAAAAGGTTTGGGGTGAAAAAGGCTACACTACTACCGAAAGAACCGGTATTCGTCCCACGCTCGAAGTAAATGGCATTTGGGGCGGTTATACGGGAGAAGGCGCGAAAACGGTTTTGCCCGCTAAGGCTTTTGCGAAAATTTCCGCGCGACTGGTGCCTAATCAATCATCGGCCGACATCACCAAAAAATTGATTAAATATTTTGAAGAAACGGCACCTGCAAGTGTTGCGGTTAAAGCGCGTGAGCATCATGGCGGAGAACCGTATATGACGCCGATGGATTCGCCCGCATACAAGGCGGCGTCCAAAGCGATAAAGGCCACGCTGGGTAAAGAGCCGGTGCCGGTTCGCGGCGGCGGAAGTATTCCCATCTGCGCGTTATTCGAAGAGGCGCTTGGCATAAAAATCGTGTTTCTTGGTTTCGGATTGGATAGTGATAATCTTCACTCGCCAAATGAAAAATTTGATATCGTGAATTTTTACAAGGGGATAGAAACCATTCCGTATTTCCATAAATTTTTTGCCGAAGAGTCATGAATCAGAAAGTGAGGTTAGATAAGTATTTGTGGGCGATCAGGATTTTCAAAACGAGATCACAGGCTGCGGAAGCGTGCGACCTGGGAAAAGTGAAACAACTTGGACATGCTGTTAAGGCGTCGCGCAATGTGAATATTGGCGACGAGTATGAAGTAAAAACAGAGGCGAGAAAGTGGGTCCTAAAGGTGACTAATGTGATTGATAAGCGTGTTCAATACGCCGAGGCCATTAAGAATTATTTAGATATTACACCTGCGGAAGAAGTCGAAAGATTAAAGTTTGAGGCGTCGGCTTTCTATTCCGGTAAACGCCTAAGTAAAATAGGCCGCCCCACGAAAAAGCAACGCCGTGACCTGGAAGGTTTTATAGGTGATTAAATTCCTCCCCGCTGAAGCGAGGCCAGGGCTGAGTTGAAAATTATGATACTTAACCCGTTAGCTCGACTAAATACTTTCCCTTATTTGTTGAAAAAATGCGCATATCTTCCAACGGAACGCTGTGAAATACACGTCTTATGTAGTAATTTCAATCATTCCGTAGATAATTTCTACCCGCAACTATGAAATACTTTGTATTAGAAAAAACGAAATACATTCTGAACAATAGTTGGTTTGGATACTTGATTCCCGCCGGCGTTCACCAACTGCTAAACATAGCGGAGAAGTCTTCAGTCGCTTCTGATAAGCCTTCTTCCAACAGAGCCCATCCCGCTGAAATGAGGATTTCCAGAACCATCGCTTCTAAAGCCAGGCCGTAAAATATCGTTTTAAACGGTTTCCCTTTGCCCTCTCCCTTCTACATTTGCTCATGCAAATAGACATTCTCACCGTCTTACCCGGCCTTTTCTCGGGCCCTTTCGACCACTCCATACTCAAGCGGGCGAAGGAGAAAAGCCTTCTCACCATCAACCTCCACAACCTCCGTGACTACACCAATTACAAACACGGCCAGGTCGACGATTACCAATTTGGCGGCGGCGCCGGAATGGTAATGATGCCGGAACCACTCGCGAACGCCATCGAGAAACTATCCGCAACTACAAAATATGACGACATCATTTACATGAGCCCCGACGGTCAGCATCTCGACCAGAAAACCGCCAACCACCTCTCCCTGAAACAAAACCTGCTGATTATTTGCGGACATTACAAAGGCATAGATGAACGCATAAGAGAACATTTTGTAACGAGAGAAATTTCCATCGGCGACTACGTGCTGAGTGGTGGTGAGCTTCCTGCCGCTGTGCTCGTTGACACCGTGGCACGGCTCATCCCTGGAGTGCTGAACGACGAAACATCAGCGCTGTTCGACTCTTTCCAGGACAACCTTCTCGCCCCTCCTGTTTATACGCGGCCTGCAAATTTTCGCGGCTGGCAGGTACCCGGCGAGCTGATTAGCGGCGATCCCAAAATCGTAGAAGAATGGCGCCACAACGAATCAGTAAAAAGAACAATGCAACGCAGGCCCGACCTGTTGAATAACCAGGAAGAATGATTACAAAAGGCAACCTTGTAGATATCGAAGCAAAGAATATTTATCCAGTAACCGTTCATTTTACGGAGGGCAGGATCACTGCTATTGAAAAGCTATCAGAAATTGTTGACAGCGATCTTCCTTTTATTCTGCCAGGCTTCATTGATAGTCATGTTCATATTGAAAGTTCCATGCTCGTGCCCTCAGAGTTTGCGCGGCTTGCTGTCGTACACGGCACTATTTCTACTGTAAGCGATCCGCATGAAATAGCCAACGTATGCGGTATTAACGGTGTTGCATATATGCTCGATAACGCCGCTACGGTTAACTTCAAATTCAACTTCGGTGCACCGAGTTGCGTGCCAGCCACAACTTTTGAAACGGCGGGTGCTGCCATCAACTCTTCCGAAATAAAACTTCTTCTC
>JAEUVS010000113.1 GCA_016786745.1 Chitinophagaceae bacterium
AACCTTTGTACAACTACGACCAGGTGTCGAAATGGGCAAAGGAGGGTGTTACTGTTTTCAGTCTCGATATGCTGCCGCGTACAACTCGCGCGCAGAGTATGGATGTGTTGAGTTCGCAGGCCAATATCGCGGGATATAAAGCGGTGTTACTGTCGGCAGAAAAATATTCAAGATACTTTCCCATGTTCATGACGGCAGCCGGCAGTATCGCACCTGCCAAAGTGTTGATACTCGGAGCGGGCGTCGCCGGATTGCAGGCGATCGCAACAGCGAGAAGATTGGGAGGAGTAGTAGAAGTGTTTGATACACGACCCGCGGTGAAGGAGGAAGTGATGAGCCTCGGCGCAAAATTTATTGAAGTGGAAGGAGCGGCGGATGCTTCGAAAGCCGGTGGTTATGCTGTTGAGCAGTCGGCCGAATTTCAGCAGCGGCAGAAAGAGAAAATTGCAGAGAGCATTGCCAAAGCGGATATTGTTATTACAACAGCGCAGATACCGGGTAAGAAAGCGCCTGTGTTGATTACAAAAGAAATGATTGAAAAGATGAGGAAGGGCTCGCTGATTGTTGACCTTGCTGCGGCTACCGGTGGCAATACCGATTACACAAAAAATAATGAAACGGTGAGTGTGAATGGCGTGAGTATTATTGGTAATTCGTTTTTAGCGTCTACTATGCCTTCGGATGCGAGTAAAGTGTATGGCAAGAATGTATTGAATTTTTTAAACCTGGTTATTGATAAGGAAGGAAACCTGTTTTTGAATTTTGAAGATGACCTGGTGAAAGGCAGTTGCGTAAGGCATGCTGGGGATATAGTGAATGAACGCGTCGGGGCGCTGTTTTCTTCCCGAGCGTTGCGTGGGATCAGCAATGAACGCGTCGCTGCGCTGTTGTCATCCCGAACCGGCCGTCAGGCCGTGTGAGGGATCAGCGGAGAAAGTATTAAACATTTTTTTTTATGACCGCATTGACATGGATATCCGCAAACCAGGAAATGATCTATATCGTCATCCTCATGATCTTTCTTGGTATAGAAGTAATCGGCCGTGTGCCGAGCGTGCTCCACACACCTTTGATGAGCGGCGCCAACGCGATCCACGGAGTGGTAATCATCGGCGCGATAATCGTGATGGGTAAAGCGGAGCACGACAATTACCTCGCATTATCTCTTGGCTTTCTCGCCGTAATACTTGGCACGCTCAACGTAGTGGGAGGATTTGTAGTGACCGACAGAATGCTGGAGATGTTCAAAAAGAAAAAGAAATAATACATGGAATTCAGCATACTCACCCTTTGCTATCTCGTCGGTTCAGTAACCTTTATCATCGGGTTGAAAATGCTTTCCGATCCTGCGAACGCGCGCAAAGGCAACCTCATCGCTGCTGCAGGTATGACTATCGCCATCGCGGGTACCATCTTCCTCTACGAATCCGATGGCGAGAAACTTCATAACTACGGATGGATTTTCGGGGGATTGATTATTGGTGGAATCATCGGAACACTGGCCGCGAAAAAAGTTCAGATGACGGCAATGCCGGAGATGGTGAGCCTGTTCAATGGAATGGGTGGTGCATGCGCGGCATTAATATCCATCATAGAATTTGATCACATCGCGAACAACCCGGTTGTGGTTAACCCGGGACATGTATTGATAATTTTCGCGGGGCTCGTAATCGGATCTGTTTCATTTGCCGGCAGCATCGTGGCGTGGGGAAAGCTAAATGGAAAGTTTGGCGATTTTGCATTTTCCGGTCAGCACATCGTAAACATCATTATTCTGCTCGTTGTTGTTGCAAGTTCCGCATACGTTGTTTACAATTCGGATGTAGAATTAAACGAATCGTTTCTATACGGGATACTCGCTTTGTCACTTTTATACGGCGTGTTTTTCGTTTTGCCTATCGGCGGCGCCGACATGCCCGTAGTAATTTCGCTACTCAACTCATTCACTGGTGTAGCCGCGGCGTGCGGAGGCTTCCTTTATGAGAACAAAGTGATGCTGACCGGTGGAATTTTAGTAGGAGCAGCGGGTACCTTGCTGACCATTCTCATGTGCCGCGCTATGAACCGTTCACTTAAAAATGTATTGATAGGTTCGTTCGGCGCATCCGGCAGCAGCAAGGGTGCCGCCGGCGGTAAGGACCAGGGTCAATACAAGGAAGTAAGTTTGTCTGACGCCGCTGTTGTGATGAGCTATGCGTCAAAAGTGATGATTGTTCCGGGATACGGTTTGGCTGTGGCGCAGGCGCAGCACGTGTGTCATGAGTTGGAGAAAATGCTTGCAGAAAAAGGGGTGGATGTTAAATACGCTATTCACCCGGTGGCGGGAAGAATGCCGGGGCACATGAATGTGCTGCTCGCCGAAGCAGATGTGAGCTATGACAAACTATTGGAGATGGAACAGGCGAATGATGAGTTTCCCTCTACGGATGTGGTTCTTGTGCTAGGCGCGAACGATGTCGTGAACCCTGCAGCAAAAACAGATACTTCTTCCCCGATATATGGCATGCCGATTCTTGATGTTGAACTGGCAAAAATGGTAATTGTCAACAAGCGCAGCATGAAGCCGGGATACGCGGGCATCGAGAATGAATTGTTCTTCCGTCCGAAAACGTCCATGCTGTTTGGCGATGCGAAAAAAGTGCTCCAGGATCTTGTGGCCGAAATAAAAAACTTATAACAGTTTGAAAAGCGATAGTGTTCCCGGCGACCTCCTCAGGTCGTTGAAAAATGTTACTGGTTTCAACGAGCAAACTTTTGTGCAGGCACACGAAAGCCAGCGCCAGGTAGTATCCGTCCGTATAAATCCACATAAAGTAAAAAATGCCGGTGAACTGTTTGATCGCCACACAAATGTTCCATGGAGCACAATGGGATATTATTTGCCGCAGCGTCCTTCTTTTATTCTCGATCCCGCGTTGCACGGGGGTGCCTATTACGTGCAGGAAGCTTCGGGAATGTTTCTCGAGCAATGCTTAATGCAAACAGGGGATTTACATGCAGCTATCAATGTACTGGATCTTTGCGCAGCGCCTGGAGGAAAATCTACCCTGTTGCAATCGCTGATATCTTTTGAAAGTTTGTTGGTGAGTAATGAAGTGATTAAATCGCGGGCGGCGGTATTAATTGAAAATCTTACCAAGTGGGGTGGAAGCAATGTAATTATCACGAACAACGATCCGCGTGATTTCAGCCGGCTGCCTGCTTTTTTTGATGTGATGGTGGTTGATGCGCCTTGTTCGGGATCGGGACTTTTCCGCCGCGATCCCGAAGCGATCAAAGAATGGAGCAGAGATGCTGTGCACACGTGCTCTCTGCGCCAGCAGAGAATTCTCGCTGATGCGTACGACTGCCTCAAACAAAATGGCGTGCTCATCTATTCTACCTGTTCTTATTCCCCGGAAGAAGATGAACGGATCGCCGATTGGCTAATGTCGAATTATCATCTCGAAACAGTAAAAATAAAAACCGATCCTGGTTGGAATATCATAGAATGCCGGAGTGAAACCCATAAGGCCTATGGATATCGTTTCTTCCCCGATAAACTGGAAGGAGAGGGGTTGTACATCGCCTGTTTCATAAAAAAAGATGGTTCACAAAAAGAGGTTTTCAAAACTAAAAAGCCACTGATTGAAAAAGCTTCACCGGCGGAACGCGCATTGGCCGCGCATTGGGTAAACAGCAGCGACCCATTAAGTTTTTATCGTCATAAAGAGCAACTTTTCGCGTTGCCGGCCCATCTTGAAAACGACCTTTTCGAGCTTCGCGCCAGCATGAATATTAAAAAAGCCGGCGTTGCAATCGGGAAGCCTTTAAAAGATGAATTACTGCCCGATCACGAACTGGCGTTGGCGGGAATCGTTAGCGACAAATTGCCTGTTATTTCGTTAAAAAAGGAGGATGCATTGCAATATTTGAGAAAAGAAGAAGTTACAGTAGCAGGTATGCATAAAGGCTGGGCGCTCGTACAATACAATGGATTAAATCTCGGATGGGTTAAAGTTTTATCGTCAAGAATTAACAACTATTATCCGAAAGAATGGCGGATTCTGAAAACAGGAAATGCCTGAATAATTATCTTTACAGATAGAAAATGATTGACCCGATGAACAGAAACAGAATTTTCCTGGTTGCGCTGCTGGTACTAATGATCCAGGTGGTGATGGGCCAGGAGGAGTTAATTTCTCACGGCGTGGCGCCGGACCTCTATGTGATCCATAAAGTAGAAGCTAAAGAAACATGGTTCAGCCTCAGCAGAAAGTATAACCTCACACCCAAAGAAATTGCGACCTATAACAGCAAGAGTCTTGAAAGGGCGCTTGACGTCGGTTCTCCAATAAAAATTCCGCTGACAGCAGCTAATTTTTCGCAGAACGACCCAACCGGTTCCGTGGACGACCTCGTGCCCATTTATCATATAGTTCAGGACAGGGAATGGATGTACCGCATCAGCGTTAACCATAACAAAGTACCCATCGAAAAACTTGAACGCTGGAATAACATTTCACGCGACCAGGCCAAAGCGGGCACCAAACTGATCGTCGGCTTTCTGTCTGGTTCCAAACCGGCGCAACAAACCGCGTCCACTTCAACAACACCCGCTGCGAAGCCTGTTACTCCACCGCAACCTACCCAACCCGCTGCCACTGGCGGTACAGCCACAACATCAGGTAGTAAAGAACCGGGCGGTTACTTCAAATCGCTGTACGACGAGAACGGGAAGAACAAGACCGGTGTTTCGGGAATTTTTAAAAGCACAAGCGGATGGACCGACGGAAAATATTACGCACTCATGAACAACGTAACTGTTGGAACCATCGTGAAGGTGAGCAATCCTTCAAATAACAGGGCCATATATGCGAAGGTGCTCGGCGAATT
The DNA here is from genome assembly GCA_016786745.1 of Chitinophagaceae bacterium. Classification (GTDB taxonomy): domain Bacteria; phylum Bacteroidota; class Bacteroidia; order Chitinophagales; family Chitinophagaceae; genus Flavitalea. Next base: position 4,876 of record JAEUVS010000113.1, read on the forward strand.
GCCTGAAATGAGAGAAAGCGCAGGTTTGGCATTACGTATAAGCGATGCTGCTGCGAAAGAACTCGGCGCAGCAGCCAACAAGTTTAATGTGCAGGTGATGTACTAAAGATGTGCTTATTCTCTTTTGCCCACTTGATGGTTTTCATCAATCCTTCTTCCATACCGATCGACGGCTCGTAGCCAAAAAGTTTTGTTGCTTTTTCTATCGAGGCAAGACTGTGTTTGATATCTCCCACCCGCTGAGGCGCATGTTTCGCAGCAATGTTCACACCCAGCTGTTTAGAGATTAGCCTCCATAGGTCATTCAAAGTGGTCATTCCTCCACAGGCCACATTTACTACCTCATGCTTTTGAATGGGAGCGAACAATGCACGGATATTCGCCTGTACAGTATTTTCAACGAAAGTAAAATCACGTCCCGTTTCACCATCACCATTTATGGAAGCCGGCTCTTTGTCGAGTGCGGCCTGGATGAAAAGAGGAATCACGGCGGCATAAGGACCGCGCGGGTTCTGCCTCGGGCCAAAAACGTTAAAATATCTCAATCCGCAGGTATGAAATCCGTACGTCCTTGAAAACACACTCGCGTAAAGCTCATTGATATATTTTGATACTGCGTATGGTGACAGTGGACTACCGATTTTATCCTCCCGTTTTGGCAGGGTAGCGTCGTCGCCGTATGTGCTGGAGCTGGCAGCGTAGATCATTCTTTTCACACCGGCATCTCTCGCGGAAACCAGGATGTTAAGGAACCCGCTCACATTTACCTCATTTGTTTTTATGGGGTCGTTAATTGACCTGGGCACCGAACCGAGGGCGGCCTGGTGTAGAACATAATCAACCCCCTGCATGGCCGACTTGCACGTTTCGAGGTCGCATATGTCGCCCTCAAACATTTCAAAAGCGGGGGAACTCTTGAACCCCGTCAAGTTTTCACGCGATCCTGTACTATAATTATCGAGCACCCTCACCTTCTGTGCACCCTTCTTCAACAGGTACTCAACTATATGAGAACCAATGAATCCTGCGCCGCCAGTTACCAGGAAAGTTGATGAGCCGAGCGATTGGGTGTGATAGTTTTGTTCGTACATGATTAACCTTTCAGAATTCGTTAAAAGGGTAGCAAAGCTATATATTTGGTATTAATATTGCCAAATTAAGGTGTCCCTCCCCTTGAATATCGTCCGATCTGCTTGTGAGACGATCTTTTACATGTAAAAATTGGCTTCATATAAGTAAATTTACTTATGCGAAAGCCGTTTTGGATTATTTGCTGGTAATTAATCAGTTATTAATGTGGCCTGCGCAATTTTACGCAGAGTGCAACGTTTGAAAGCCGGCAATGGTCAGATTGGGAATACACGGCTAGCCGTGATAACCTTATCGGGAGTGATTTGCCTTTCGCGTGAAAGTCAAATTCTGGAAAAACTATTTTAAATCCAATCGGGGGTTTACCCCATTCAGGAAGTATGAAATCGGCATTAACGTTAGCTCATTTGACCGCGCGGTCAATGACGGAAAAAGTTTCTCTCAGGCATTACGTAGATGAAAAACAAGGGTATTTTTTCTTCAAGAGATTATTTGACATTACCTTCTCTCTCATTGTTGTTGTTGGAATCCTGAGCTGGCTTATCCCGGTAGTAGGTCTTCTTATTGCACTCGATTCAAAAGGCGGCATCTTCTTCGTGCAGCGCCGTGTAGGAAAGGGCGGTAGAATTTTTCGCTGCATCAAGTTCCGTACAATGTTCAAAAACGATGAAGCAAACGACGTACAGGCCAAACTCGACGACAAACGCATCACGCGTGTTGGAAAGTTTCTTCGTTTCGCCAACATAGATGAATTTCCACAATTCTTAAATGTACTCGCGGGCAATATGAGCATTGTTGGTCCGAGACCCCACATGATCAACGACTGCAACAAATTTTCGAAAGTTGTAAGTGGATATAAATTCCGCAACATGGTTAAACCCGGTATCACCGGCCTCTCGCAGGTTAAGGGCTACAGGGGACCAGCAAAAGAATTCGCAACTATTTTCCGTCGCTTTGAATATGATGCTTTTTATGTAAGAAACGCAAGCTTCGGACTTGATTTCAGAATCATCCGCCAGACTACCGGCCAGGTTGCCTATGCGTTGCTTCGCAGAAGAATGCCGATTCCTGCGCCTTCACTCGTAGACCAGGAAAAAGATATCAAGCTGCAACTGTTTACCGCAAACTATAATGTTACAGACTATCTCCGTGCGTCAGAAACGATCATCTCGAAAGCGAGGATCAGGAAAAGCTATGGCGTTTCAGCGCTTGCTGTACACGGGCTGATAGAAACTGTGAGAGATACTTCGTTCCGAACCCTGGTTAACAAACTTGATATGGTGGTACCCGATGGTCAACCGATCCGTTGGGCACTCAACAGCTTTTATAAAGCCGGCCTTGAAGACAGGGTTACGGGACCTATTCTCACTAAATACGTTCTCGCACGTGTGAGTGAAGAAAAATTAAGTGTATACCTCTATGGTAGCACACCTGAAACACTTGAAAAATTTGTCGCATTTATCAATATCAACTACCCGGGTGTGGTCATTGCCGGTATACATCCCGACAGGTTCAGGGAAGCGACGCCTGAAGAAGACCAGGCCGACATCGAAAAAATTAATGCAAGCGGCGCACACATTGTACTCGTGGGCCGTGGTTGTCCCCGCCAGGAAAGATGGGTGGCCAACCACCTTGGAAAAGTAAATGCCGTAATGATGGCCGTTGGCGCCGCGTTCGACTTCCACGCGGGCAACATCAGCCAGGCGCCGGCATGGATGCAACAGGCTGGAATGGAGTGGTTCTACAGGCTTATCCAGGAGCCAGGTAAGCTCTGGAAAAGATACCTTACCACAAATCCTTATTTCATGATTTTATTCCTGCTTTGTAAACTTCGCGTCCGTAAGGTAGCATTTGCATAATTTTATCCGATTAAAACAAACTACCCACGGATGAAAATCGCCTTAATTACCGGATCAGGCGGTCTGATCGGCAGTGAATCAGTGTCCTTTTTCGCAAATAAGTTCGACCTCGTAGTAGGCATAGATAACAACCTTCGCCAGTATTTCTTTGGAAAAGAGGCTTCAACCGACTGGAACCGCAACAGGTTAAAAGAAAAATTTCCGAACTATAAAGATTACAACGCCGACATAAGAAACTACAGCGACCTCGAGACCATCTTTAAAAAGTATGGCACCGATATTTCGTTGATTATTCATACAGCTGCTCAGCCCAGTCACGACTGGGCCGCAAAAGAACCACTCACCGATTTTAGCGTCAACGCTACGGGTACCCTAAACCTTCTCGAACTCACAAGGCTTTACGCGCCTGAGGCAGTTTTCATTTTTACGTCGACCAATAAAGTGTATGGCGACAATCCAAACCTGCTTCCACTTGTAGAACAGGAGACAAGGTGGGAAATCGATACGCGTCACCCTTATTTTGAAAAAGGTATTGATGAACAAATGAGTATCGACCATTCGAAACATTCAGTATTCGGCGCATCGAAAGTAGCGGCGGATATTATGGTGCAGGAATATGGAAGGTACTTTAACATGCGCACGGCTATTTTCAGGGGTGGATGCCTCACAGGGCCTAACCATTCCGGGGCACAGCTTCATGGTTTTCTTGCATACCTCATGAAATGCGCCATCACCGGAAATCATTACACCATCTTCGGATATAAAGGCAAACAGGTTCGAGATAACATACACAGCTACGACCTCGTAAATATGTTCTGGCATTATTACCAGGCGCCGCGTTTCGGAGAAGTATATAACGCGGGTGGAAGCCGCTTCTCAAATTGCTCAATGCTCGAAGCAATTACCATGTGTGAAGATATTACAGGTAATAAATTATCTTATTCATACAGCGAATCGAACCGTATTGGTGATCACATCTGGTATATCAGTGATGTAAGTAAATTCGAATCGCACTATCCCGGCTGGAAGTTCACATACGGCATCAGGGAAACGCTCGAAGAAATGTTTTACAGCCTGAAAAAAAGAATGGAAGCCATCGCCTGACGGCTCACTTTTTTACCGCGAGCACCACGTTGTTAAAATACCAGGTCTTATTGACGGGAAACAGTATCAGCAGGATACTTCCGATCACATTTATCGGGATGATGAATAGCATTCGCAAAATGAAGTCTAACACTTTGTTTTTTGTGTTGATGATGCTGTAAAAATAGAGAGCGGTTAACTGGCAATGAACGCGCGCGAAGTTTCCGCTTTTTTGGAACTCCACTACTTCGAAGCCGTGTTTATCCAGGAGGTGCTTAATACCGAAGGACGTATATCTTCCAAAATCATAAGGCGTTTCGTGTTCGTGCCATGCAAAGGGCACAGTAATGAGCATTTTACCGCCTGTTTTCATCACCCGTTTTATCTCCACGATAATTTCGTCGAGGTTAAAAATGTGTTCGAACACTTCGCTGCAAAACACACTATCGAAACTGTTATCGGGAAAAGGAATGTTTTTGCCGTCGTAGAACACGTCGATTTTAGAATTCTTATGTTCATGGCCCGTATTCTCCATGTCAATACCAATGTATTCGTCTACGCTAAACAAGTTTTCATACGGTTTTCTTCCGCATCCAAAATCGAGTAACCTCCCGGATAGGCGTGGCGCCATCTTTTTGATATTCAGAAACAGCCCGCGACGGATAAAATAAAATGGATTCAGAAAAAGTCCGAACAGGTTAGGTTGAAAGCTTTGTTTTTGAAGAAAATTTATTAGACCTGATTTTATGCTCATGCCGTCTTTAATTTTAATGATTCGATACGTGCATGAGCGAATTTTATAGCAACGATAAACATAATCATAACCTCCGGATATTCATAATAATTGTCTATCAGCAACAGCAGCGGTAGAAAAATAATAAGGAATTTGAAAACTCTGAACGGCACAAACATTTCTTTTTTTGCAGCTGATGTATAGAAGAGTCGCGCTACCTGCTGATAATACATGAAATAAAGCATGAAAAAAGAAAAGGTGAATATCAGTCCGTATTCACCGAGGAACGCAAGGACCGAAGAAAAGGGTTGGTTCCTGAAACCGTCCTGGTATAAATCTCTTCGCGTGTTCGACTCATTCCACAAACTGTAAGCAAAGTTTTTAAAATAGTAGGGCTGTTTCTCATCTTTAATAAACGCCGCGCGTTGAAAGTAGGAAGGGCTTCCCACCATAAATGCGCTCCGGCTGTTAAATGTTCCCGGTCCTGATCCGAGTAAAAAGTCTTTTGCATCTTTAGGATATGAAATCCCGTAGTTGTAGAACGATGTTACTTTTCTCGCCCCGGTTTCAGGATTGAAGTCAAGGAATTTTTTGATGTTGGCGATGTTGTATTCGAGTACAAGCGGTTTCACAATGTACATCGCCAACACAACGATGGCAAGGGCGGCTACACCGATTGATATGGTCCTGATGACGGCAATGATCCGGAACCGGAAAAACGCAAGAACAAAGGCCACTAATAGTATGATGAGCCCCGCGCCGTAAAAACCGAGTATGGCCGATGCTCCAAAGAAAATTGCAGGGATGAGGTGTACCAGTTTTTTCCCGGCGATGAAGTTTACCGAATAATAAAAAAACAACATTGAGTTTAACAACATCAACCCGTTAATAGACACAGAGAACTCTGAGTAAATGCCGACGAAACTATCGTCGGAGTGTGGATTGTTGATAATCTGTATGAAGCCGATCACATTGTTCACCAGCGCAACTATCGAAAGACAGGTAAAGTAAAGCGACAGGTGATCCGTTTTATTGTCCCTGCCGGGCGTTACGTTGCAGAATAAAATAAGCAGCAAGGGCAGCATGTAGAAGAGTGAAAGCGCCTTGTATTTAAGAAATTCACCTCCAAAAAATGATACGGCAAATGAAAGGCCCGCGAGCGCAACAAGTATTAAAAATGATGGAGTGATCCTGAAACGGTAAAATATAACAATGAACAGAACGATGAAAGGATAGATCACCAGTAATGAGGCCCGTAGGAACGTTCCGATCAGCAGCGCCACAACAAACAGCACAAGGAAGGAAGTGAGTTTCTTCCTCTGCGTATGATCCCGTGCCGGTATGCTGATGGTCGCATTCGTCATACACGCGATTTGTTCTCTATTAGTTGATGATACAGCCGCATTACCTCAAGATAACATTTATCGGGATGATAGTATTCTAGATAAGATGTCCTGGCACCGTTATAAAGATTGCTATCGCTAGCGGAAGCAAGAGTCTTGAAACGGCCTATCGCGTCTTCCAGTTTCCCTGGCGAACCCGCTTCAAATAGTAACCCGTTTTTACCATCATTTATCATTTCACTTATTGCCCCGAGATCGGAACCGATTACCGGTGTGCCGGTGGCCAGCGCTTCCACGATTGTCAGCGGTAATCCCTCATACCATATGGAGGGAAAAATCAGTGCCTTCGATTGTTTCATAAGTGCAATAACATCGTCTTTGCTTTTCTTTCCCACAAACGAAATGTTATTCTTTTCTCCATATTTTTTTTCGAGGTTTTCGCGCTCAGGTCCATCACCTGCAATCATCAACTGGTCGCCAGGCAGTCCCTGCCAGGCTTCGAGCAACACATGTACTCCCTTTTCAGTGGATAGTCGTCCGACGAATAAAAAGAAGTTTTTTCGCGAACTGGCGTCCGCAACACCGGGATCGGCAATAAAATTACGTTTTACCGAAATTTTCTCCCCCGGCACACCGAATGATGAATCAATGTGCCTGTTGCGCAAAAAAGCCGAAGGAGTGATGTAGAGATCCACTGCATTTTTCCAGGTACCCCGCCATTTATGAACCGCAGCCATTGCGCCGATCGCGGCGCTTTGAACGGATGAATGATGATAGCATTTGTACTTCACGCCCCACCATGGAAAATCGCTATGCACACAAAGCTCACAGACTTTATTGTTTCTCAACAAAAGTGCATTCGCACAGATGAGCCGGTAGTTTTGAATAGTGGTCACGAGGGGAATGTTCATTTTCTTAACGGCAACAAGTATCGAAGGCGAGGCAGCGAAGAAGAAGTTATGAACATGAACAACGTCGGGATTGAATTCGCGGACTACTTTCTTTATTTCTGCTGCGGACGCACGGTTGTAGATCGCCGAGGCGCCGGCTTTCAATTTTCCCACAGTACCGCCAACAACTTCAGCATTATCGAACAGGTGAAGACGTACGTCGTGCCCTTTTGAACGCATGAGTTCAGACTCGGCTTCCACGGTCGTGTCTTCGCCACCCATGCTTTGCATATATCTTGTATGTATGTAAAGTATTCTCAAGACGCTCCGCTATTTTTTCTCGATCAACTGTATCCACTGATTGATAATACTACTCACATCAAAGTCTTTTGCACGCTCTATAGATTTTTGCTGGTAGTGACTTTTTTTACTTGGGTCGGACAATAACGTAATAATTGCATCGGTCGCAAACGCAGCATATTGATCCTCCGTAACACCATTTACACCTGAAACGGGCGTCAGTACACCGTACTCTGCAAATTCATTTTCTTTTGCTGAAGTATTGATGTCGCTACCAGGACTTATAATTTCTCTTGGTCCCGACGCGCAATCCGAGGATATTATCGGAAGTCCGCACGACATTGCCTCTATAATTACATTTGGAAAACCTTCATAAACGGATGATTTCATAAATAAGGTGCTCTTCGCGAGATAGGGGAAAGGGTTCCTGGTAAATCCAAGCAGGTACACATCGAAATCGTTTGCTGCATCACCGGGAGCACTCACACCTTCTTCATAGATCTTTAAGTTCTCACGTTTCGCAGTTTCGTATATCTTTTCCTTCAACACGCCATCACCCAAAATAACCAGCTTTGCCTGCGGGATGTTTCTTATTACACGCGCAAGAATCATCGGCTGCAACCATTGCGCCTTCGGAAAGTTCATGCGGCCGACATTGATGATCACATTCTTCCCATGAAATATATTTTCATGGTGAGCCGGCAATGTCTCCTCTTTTGATTTATTCGCAAAGGAGATGTCAGTAAAATTATAGATAAGCTCTACCTTCCTGTTCGACACGCCAAAATTTTCAACGAGGTCGCGCCTAACGAGAGCGGCAGGCGCCACAACATGATCGGCGCGGTTGTATAATACGCGGATGAATTTACTGAACACCCTAAGCCGTGGCATGTCCGCAAACTCATGACTTAAATAACTACGCACACTTACGATTACAACATCTTTTCGCCGCGCTAAAATGTTTATGATGTTCGACGCTTCCATAAAGCTGATCGTTGCATCGATATTTCTTTTCTTTTTAAGTTTCCTTACCTGCCTGAGTAACGACAATGATCGAAGCATTCTTTTGAAGAATGGATTGTTGTGTGTGTCTGAGGCGTAAGGAAGATTGAGTTTTACGAGATCGCCTTTGTAATCAAATACAACTTTATCGGTATCGTTATAAATCGCAATGGTTATGTTGTAGAATTCGGAAAGGTATTTGCTCATGTTTGCGACAACCTTCTGTGCGCCGCCACCATGCAACTGGTTTACGAGGAGTAAAACGTTTTTTTTCAAATTTCGCCCTGGATTTTTTGGTACAGATTCTTATACTTTTCGGCTACAAGACGCATGTCGCACTTCGACTTAATGCTCTCATACGCTTTCCTTCCCATTGCTATTGATTTTTCGGTGTCGTCCATTATTCGGATGATTGCTGTCGCCAGTCCCTGTATATCTGCAGGCTGAACCAGCAAACCCGATACGCCATCGGTGATCAGGTCCTGGTTGCCGGATACATCTGTTGCAACAATCGGCATTCCACACAGCATCGCTTCCATCAACGCGTTCGACATACCCTCCCTGCGCGACGGCAAAACAAATATGTCGGACTCCAGTATTCGTTCCCTCACGTTCTCCTGCTTTCCTGCGAAGATTACATTAATTATGTGATTGTCGCCCGTAAATTTTCTGTAAGCATCAAGATCGCCGCTGCCTATTATTTCCAGCCACGCAGATGGATGTTTCTGCACAACCTGTTTCCATGCGAATAACAGTATATCTATTCCTTTCGCGGGTTGTTGCGTGAGATTCCCGACAAACACAACCCGGTTGCTCCATGTTGATGTTTTTGAGGGAAGCGGAGTGATGTCTATTCCGTTAGGTATCTCAATAATTTTTCGGGTTGGCACTGCAGCTTTCTCAAGGTTCTCTTTTATCATTTTTGTCATTGCCACGCACCACGCATAAGTGGCTATTTGCTGCTGCTTTTGCTGCCCGTTAGGGTAACGCAGCATACTGAATATGCCGTTCATGGTAGAGTCTTTCACCACCACCGGCTTCTTAAGCTTCCTCCCGATTTTAACCGCTACAAAAGCCGGCCACTCCATCATATGTGCATGTATGATATCAAACTTTTTTCTTCTGAACCACAAATAAACAAGCGCATTTATATAGAAGAACGAATACCGTGCCCTCATCCCTAACCAAACCTTACGTGATATTTCAGCTGTACCCGAATCGTTGCTGTCGTACGCAATTTTAACCTTACCTGGCTTGGGTGGAGGCTTTAGCAGCGATAGTAAATCCATTGCGAGATCGAGAACGGAGCTGAGGCGTCTAAAGGAAACGTCTTTGAATTCGCCCCTGCGCCTGTGCCAGATTTTTCCCCATGTAATTATTTCGGTTTGTACTCCAATTTTATTCAGGTACCTGCACAGCCTTACCGCCTGCACTTCCGCGCCACCAACGGGCATCGGTGGCATGCTCGCAAGTATCATCACTACACGTATCGGTTTATTTGTTTTGGAATACGTCATACATCGATGAAAGATTCACACTTTGAATATTATTTTCCCTGCAATAATTGAAAAACCATTCAAGCGACGCAAGATATTTTTCGCAATCACTTTCGTTCAACGAATAGGGACTTAAACCAGGCATCACCTCTACATTGTGGAACATCATGTTAAATACTACGTTATCGCTGCTACGATAATCATTGGTGATCTGCTCTACGATCATTCTGAATTTTTCATTTCCTGAAAATTTCGGGCGCAGCCACACGGGCCTTGATCCTTTATAAGGAAACCTTTTGTTTTTAATGATATACTTCAGGGAGTCTATAGCGCTCATTTTTTCAGGCACTATGCTCACCGGAACTTCCAGTATTGCCCCTTTATCGTCGGTTTTTGTTATTTCATCGGCATTTGCGAAATACGGTTGCAAAGGCGCTCCCCGGAAGTCGACCGGTTTTTCGCGCGTCCGGTCGTCCCATCTGAAATTCGGCGTTACGCTTGTATCCACTTTGTAGCCGAGCTTAGCAAGACTTTTCAATGTATTCGATCCTGCACTGAAACGTCCCGCCCTGAAAGATGTGGGTTGGAAATCAAATTGGCGGACAAACAATTCGGTGATAGACTTAATCTTCTCAAACTCTACTTTCGGATCATAGAAACAACAATTGGCCACACCTTTTTTCCCGGCGTAATCGAATTCAGTTTTTCCAGGTTCTATAAATTCAGGATGAAGATGTGCGCCTAATTCAAACTTTCCTTCGAGATTTTTGAAAGTATTAATACTCGCCCCGTCTTCAAGTACAACGTTATTGATGAGGTAAGTGGGAGTGACGTTATATTTATTGAACAATGGCTGGAGCCTCGACTTTATTCCCTCGTAAACACCATTGAAAGTAAGTGGATTCGAATACTTCCAGTCGGGCGAGCAATCCGGCTCAACATCTATGGTTATAACGAGGTACTTGTTCATTCGTTGTTATTTCGCATCATGTTGTTTAAATGCTGTTTCCACAACGCGAGGTTAAACAGGTACCACACTTCAACGGAACTGTTCGTTTGATTTTCATAGAAATTTTTCACGATAGAAAGAAAGTATTTTGGTTCGAGCCCTACTTCTATTAAGGTATTGGCCGTAACGATATCATTCACCTGGTTGCGCCAGTTTTCCCTTAACCATTTGCTCAATGGGAAGCTGAATCCTTTCTTCGGCTTGTTCGCATTATACTGCGGCGCAAGTTTAATGAGCAGTTCCTTCAGCGGCGCCTTGTTTTTGAACAACGAATTCGATTTTTTGCGAAGATCGAGTTGCAGCGCATATTCCAGCACTTTGTTATCCAGGTACGGTACCCGCACCTCCAGGCTCGTCGCCATACTCGACCTGTCCACCTTGTACAACATCGCGTCGGCCAGGTAGGTTTTTATATCCATTACCGCTGGAAGATCCTTCCGGTTTTTCACTTTTTCGATATTCTCCAGGGCCCACAGGTTGTTCGATGTTATCGGTTTCTTTATAAAATATTGCTGGAACGCCGGTAACAGGAAAAGATCGAAATGCCGTTGAACAGGATCATGAACAAATGCTTTCCGAATCCTGCGCGCCGTGGTGGTTTGCGGGAACAATTCAGCAGTACGGCTGATTGTGTTCGAAATGCCACGAATGCTGTTGATTTTTTGCAGCTCCTGCCATTTATTGTAGCGCTCGTAACCCCAGAACAATTCATCTGCTCCGTCGCCCGAGATGGCCACGGTTACATAATCGCGTGCTTTCCGCGAAATGGCCCAGTTAAGTATCGAAGCATAGTCGCCGAAGGGCTCATCGTAGTAGTCGTAAAGATTATTGATCTGATCCTGCAGGTACCCGGGATCCACCTTCAACAGGTGGTTTTTTAGATGGGGATTGCCAAAAGCATTGATAAAGTCAATTGCGTCGCCACTTTCGTCGGTTGCTGTTGCTTCCTGGAATGATATGGTAAAAAAGTTGACGTCGTTGCTGTTTGCGAAATATTTATTTACAATCGCCGCTAACAGTGATGAATCAACGCCGGAGCTGAGAAAAAGGCCCAAAGGCACATCCGCCTGCATTTGCCTTTTAATGCTATCTACCAGCAATTCTTCAAGTGATTCGTGCTGCGGATGTTCGCTTCCTGTAAACTCATATGCATCCCAATATGGCTGCGGAGTAAACGTTGAAACAGAACGAAGTGAGCCGGCGATATACGACCCCGGTGGTAGCTTCGCAATCTTTTCAAAGATGGAATGAGGTGTTGGCACAAATTGCATCCACAGGTACATTTCAACTGCTGCCGTTGAAATGGTTGGCGTCTCTTTCATTAACCGTATAATAGAATGCAGTTCCGAACTGAAATAGAATGCACCATTCTCCTGGTAATAATACAGCGGTTTGATGCCAAGGCGGTCACGCGCCACCAGGAACGTATTATCTTTTTTGTTCAGCCAGAAAAACGCGAACATGCCGTTGAGGCGTTCGAGCGCATTCGTACCCCATTTTTTCAGTGCGTAGAAAAGGACCTCTGTATCTGAAGTAGTACGAAACTGTACATTCTCTCCCTGCAGCGATGCTTTTAGTTCGTGATAATTGTAGATTTCACCGTTAAACATCAGCACATGAGCATCATCTTCGAAGGGTTGATTTGACCTGTCGTCGAGGTCTATGATAGCGAGCCGGTTGAAAAAGATGGCTGTGTTCCCTGATTCTGAATTGCTGAGCGAAGAATCGAATACCCTGACGCCGCAACTGTCTGGACCGCGGAAGTTAACCAGCGATGCAATTTTACCCACTTCAGCTTTGTGAAGCGGCTTGTAATGATTGATCACTCCTCCGAATCCGCACATTGAATTTTATTTTTTTATAGCAAATACTTCTCGTTGCCTTGCGTAGTCCCCGATTTTATAGACCGTACACTCAATGCCGGCCGATAAAAATTCAATATTGTGATTGTACCGGTACGCCTTGTCCTGGACGGTGTCTATCACAATCTCACCATTGTCTGCCAGGTTGTTTTTAAAATACTGTTCAATGTATTTTTTCAATACAACGGGTTCAATGTGATGTATCCAGTTCACCATCGTTATCACATCGTATGTTCCTGTTAACCCGCTTTCAGGAAAATTAAAAACGTCGAATTTTACTGGTTTGCCTTTCGGCGTTTTTGATGGCAATACTTTCGCCGCCCTCAGCACTTTGGCGTCATTATCATAGCCTGTTCTCGTTATGTAATCAACGTTCCTGGTGATGTCGCCAAGACCACACCCGATTTCTACAAAATTATTTCTTTCTTTTCGGTTATTGCAATAGGTAATAATGTCGAAAGCATACGGACGTTCAGACAATGGCGAAACGTGCCAGCCATCGAAACGATACACTAGCTGAAGAACCTTGCGTTGCGCTTTTGTTATCAGGTTTCTAATACTCATTTTTTCGCAATGCAGATAACATAAGGTGAAAAGAACCGCGACGGCATGTCGAATGGAAGCAGCTTAAACAAATTTGAGAATACCTTATCGGCAAGATTGAAGGCCCCAAGAAAAATTTTCCTTCTGAAAGTATTCTTGCGCAACAACCAGTGGTCGCTTTTTATCAGTGGCATCACGCCAAATGAAAAGATACCGGCATAACCATTTTTCAGAACGGTGAGGTTGTTGGAGACGTGATAGGATGCAAGCTGCTCTTTGGTAATTTGCCGGTGAATGTTGTACACTTCCGGCATGAACAGCTTTGTCATTTTCGCGTTCAGTCCTGTAAAATTCGGTACAAGCGTTATCATGAGGCCGCCCTCGTTGAGAAATTTGTCGAAGATGCCAACGATTTCCGCGGGATTGGTAAAATGTTCTATCACACCATAGCTGAAAACTACGTCGAAT